>PCTK01000010.1:3822-4132 GCA_002786505.1 Nitrospinae bacterium CG22_combo_CG10-13_8_21_14_all_47_10
GCAGAAAGAAAAAATTCGATCCCTGAACATTAAGGGACTCTTTGGAGCCCTCAAATAGTATAATGGGAAATACCAGCAATTTTACGAATTGATCCCGCAGAAAGCCCACTATTCAGGGCTCAGGGGTCATGGCAGAACCGTTTCAGGTTCTCAGGGAGACAATCGGTGAATATCATTTTAAACAGTTACTGCAATCTAACCTGCAATTACTGTTTTGCGGACGAATATATGGAAGAGACCGTAAAAACACCGGGAAAGTCCATGGAATATGATTATTTCCAGAACGAGTTCCTGCCTAAAATTAAAAATG
>PCTK01000230.1:0-147 GCA_002786505.1 Nitrospinae bacterium CG22_combo_CG10-13_8_21_14_all_47_10
ATATCCATCTTAAATCTTCATCCTGGCTGACATGCGCTAAAGGTTTTTGGGAGGAATGGGGCATAGCAGGGCATTAAAAATTTTATTGACGGATGAAATTATTGGGAGTAATTATTCCTTAACTTGGGAAGAACTCTTGTGTATGAA
>PCTK01000230.1:202-2344 GCA_002786505.1 Nitrospinae bacterium CG22_combo_CG10-13_8_21_14_all_47_10
TGTCCCAAAGGGGTGCGGAATTTGTATTCTGGCACCCTCCGGAAGGCAACGGAAAATCCCTACCAAATTTTAACATACGGCAATTTATTACGGCAATTTATTCGTCAAAGCTGATGTGTTTCACTCTTCCCTGAAAACGGGGATACTTTTCACCAGATGTGATGGCATTTATTGGGGATTAACTCATTAATGCAAAAACCAAAATAAGTAACTTAAGAGGTTTATGGAAGATGACAAAAACAATCATCAAAAATCCTAAATCAGTCATTAGCAAAGATGTTTTTCAAAAAAAAAGGAGTAGCTCACCTTCCCGAACTCTTGGGCCGGTGTCGGATCTGGAACGCCACCTTCCTCCCGAATGGTGGAAGGATATATTTAATTCCCTTTACTTGAAAACCGATGGGGATGTGGTTGAGAACGACCTTAATACTGCTCGGGATGTGGATTTAATAGTACAAGCCACAGGCATTAAAAAAGAGGATTTCATTCTCGATCTTTGCTGTGGACAGGGCCGACATTCTCTTGAACTTGCATCCCGGGGTTTTCTGAATGTCTCCGGGCTGGACCGTTCCCGATATCTGGTTCGGTTGGCCCGCAAACGAGCCAAACAACGGGGAATGAATATTATATTTTCTCAGGGGGATGCCAGGAAGTTCCGGATACCGGAAAGCTCAAAGGATTGCGCCATGCTACTTGGAAACTCTTTCGGGTATTTCGAGAGGGAGGAAGATGACCTTATGGTTCTGGAGTCGGTCAAGCGCATTTTAAAACCTAAAGGAAAATTGATTCTGGACATAGTGGATGGGGTCTGGATGTCCAAAAATTTTGAGGCCCGATCGTGGGAATGGATTGATCAAGTTCACTTTGTTAACCGGGAACGTTCCCTCTCCGTGGACGGGAAGCGAATTATTTCCCGCGAGGTCATCACCAATTCTGAAATTGGAGTTCTGGCGGACCAGTTTTATGCTGAGAGACTTTACACTCTGGAAGAAATCACCCTGCTCCTGAAAGGCCTGGGTTTTACAGACATACATTCCCATGGCAATGTCACCTCGGAATCCACGCGCAAACAGGACCTTGGGATGATGGCGAATCGATTGATTATTACAGCTTTCGGTCCTGACAAACCGGCTATCATAAAATCCACGATCAAGCAGGTTCTCCCGGTCACCGTTTTTTTAGGGGACCCCAAGCTTCCCGACACGGTCAAAATGGGGGGGCAATTCAACAATGAAGATTTGGAAACCATCAATATTCTCAAGCAAAACCTTGAAAAGCTAACTCAATTTAAATTTGAGTATGTGGAAAACCACCAGTCCATGCTCAATAAAATGATTTCCAAACCTTCCAAAATGGTTTTTAATCTTTGTGACGAGGGATTCAAAAATCAAGCCACCATGGAACTTCATGTCCCGGCATTTTTGGAGTTACTGGGTATCCCCTATACCGGGGCCGGGCCAGGATGCCTTTCACTTTGTTACAACAAAGCCAATATCCGTTCTATCGCGGCAAGTATGGATGTGGACGTGCCGACAGAAACCTATTTCGACCCTAATGACCAGGCGGCGAATCTGCCTTCATTTTTCCCTGCGTTGATCAAGCCAAATTGTGGAGACAGCTCAATAGGGATCACGGAAAAGGCAGTGGTGAGCAATGCTGAAGAGTTGATCAATTATTTGGACCATTTGCGGGAAATTTTACCGGGCAGTCCTTTGCTCATTCAGGAATATCTGCAAGGGCCCGAATATAGCGTTGGACTTATTGGCAACCCTGACAAATTTGAGGCTCTTCCTATTCTGGAAGTGGATTACAGTCAACTGCCGCCGCAACTGCCAAAAATTCTCTCCTATGAATCCAAGTGGGATCCCAACTCGCCTTACTGGAGTGAAATTCGATATAAGGAGGCCACTCTTGATGGCGAAACCCAACGGAGACTGATCCATTTTTCCAACCGTTTATTTGAACGGCTGGAGTGCAGGGATTATGCCCGGTTTGATTTTCGAACGGATGCGGAAGGAAGGGTTAAATTGCTGGAGGTCAACCCTAACCCCGGCTGGTGTTGGGATGGGAAGTTGAATCTCATGGCGGGGGTTGCCGGAATAGATTATTGGCAACTTTTGGAGATGATTCTGCAGGCGGCTA
>PCTK01000230.1:2354-2670 GCA_002786505.1 Nitrospinae bacterium CG22_combo_CG10-13_8_21_14_all_47_10
AGGCATTTTCCCGGCTTAAGCTGGAAGAAAACCGACACGTCAAAATTTTCTATGGGCTTGACTTCTTATCAGCATCTTGAAAAGCGCTTTAAAAGAATTCAAATTCTGCGAAGCGTAATCCATTTATTGCGCTGGGATGCTGAAGTCATGATGCCAAGGGGAAGTAGCGAGGTACGCGCTGAGCAGTTGTCTTTGCTCGACACAGAATGCAGTGCAATTCTGCATTCAAAGAAAACCTTGCTGTTACTGGATCGTGTCGAATCAAGGATGGACTTCTTCGACGATTGGCAGAGGGCCAACGTGAGGGAAATGCGGA
>PCTK01000230.1:2733-3903 GCA_002786505.1 Nitrospinae bacterium CG22_combo_CG10-13_8_21_14_all_47_10
CAAAAGCCGAAATGCGCTGGAGGCAGGCCGTCGAGGAAAAAAATTTTAAGCTCCTTTTACCCCATCTGCAAAAAGTCGTGGATCTTGTCAGAGAGAAAGCGAACTGTCTTGGAAATAAACTGGGATACCTGCCTTATGACGGATTGATTCAGGAATATGACCCTGGGAGGGAGTCCCAGGAAATTGACTCGATCTTTCAGGTTTTGGATTCGACCTTGCCTGCATTGACCGATGAGGTCATAGCATATCAATCCAACCATCCGCCTCTTGGGATTTCCAAAGAGGTCTCTATAAAAAAACAAAAAGAGTTGGGAAAGTTTATCATGCAACGCATGGGTTTTCCTTTCCACAAAGGCCGCCTGGATGAAAGCCTCCACCCCTTTACCGAGGGGACCTCTGAAGACATCCGTATCACCTCCAAATTTGCGGAAAACGATTTTTTGACGGGATTGATGGGCGTCCTCCATGAAACCGGTCACGCTATGTACGACTTTGCCCTTCCCACTGAATGGTTTTTTCAAGCTGTTGGTCGTGACCGCGGGATGACGGTCCACGAAAGCCAGGCCCTTTTCCTTGAGATGGTCATTGGGAGAAGCAGGGAGTTCATGCGTTTTGCCGCACCATGCATTTCCCATAAGTTCGGGGTCACCGGGCCAGAATGGGAACCTGAAAACCTGCTTCGGCTTGCCAACCGTGTTAGAAAAAGTTTTATCAGGATGGATGCGGATGAGGTCACGTATCCCCTCCATATTCTGCTCAGGTATAATCTGGAAAAGGACTTGTTTTCCGGCAAACTTCAGGTCAAAGACCTGCCGGAAGCCTGGAATGAGGCCTTTAGTCAGAGATTCGGGATGACTCCCGAAAACCCAAATCAGGGTTGCCTTCAGGATTCCCACTGGCCTATGGGATACTTCGGTTATTTTCCCACATATGTGCTGGGGGGTATCATGGCATCCCAGTTATATCAGAGTATGGTGCAGGACCAGCCCGGAATTCTCCCGCAAATTGAAGCGGGAAAATTTAAACCCGTATTTGACTGGTTAGATCAGAAAATTTACAGGTTTGGAGCAAAACTATCCTGCCGGGAATTGGTGGTTCAAGCTACCGGCGAAGAAATAAACCCGGAAACCTTCCTGGACTACTTGAGGAAAAAATATCTGAATCCATGAG
>PCTK01000230.1:3944-4086 GCA_002786505.1 Nitrospinae bacterium CG22_combo_CG10-13_8_21_14_all_47_10
CGTTACGGCGGACAGGACCGCCGGGGGCGTCGATCTTTCACTGCCCATCTGTAAAAAAACACTAACCACGGAATACGTGGTATTACTCCAAAGCCTTCGTGCCCGGAACGGGTACACGGAACACACTGAAAAAAACAAAACA
>PCTK01000066.1:0-449 GCA_002786505.1 Nitrospinae bacterium CG22_combo_CG10-13_8_21_14_all_47_10
CTTCAATAGCTTTCATTTTTTGGTGGAGTATAATGAATTTTTATCTAATTGCTTTCCCACATCTGGGGAGAATTTATAAATGATGGAGAATGAAGCTATGAAGAAGTATTCAGTAATGTTTTTGGGTTGGGTTCTATTTATATTCCTGGCTGGAAACCCTGTCTGGGCGCAATCGGGTGGGCATGCCAGTGTCGGGCTCGGTCACGGTGAAGAGGGCTATCTTCACTTGGAGGAAATGGTCAAGCATTTGGAGTTCAGCCTGAAAATGCAGGATGCAAGTGAGGATTTAAAAACTCATGGTCCTGTGGCTTTGCAACACGCCAGGGAAGCGTTGAAACATTATGGTGAAGCGTTGAAACACGGTTCGGAGGCACTGGGCCGACCAGCCGGAATGCCTATGGCAGAGGGTTCGGACGGCGGTGGTCATAGCCGTGAGGAGGAAGGCTCTT
>PCTK01000066.1:482-2707 GCA_002786505.1 Nitrospinae bacterium CG22_combo_CG10-13_8_21_14_all_47_10
GGTGACTGGGTCCAGCGTCACGCTGGCACTCGGCGTGGGGCCAACTGCCATGGCACAGTCTGGCAGTAATTGTTTTTCTCAGGTTAATAAGCGTTGATGGCTGGGCCGACGAGAATTTTGCTGTTGTCTATTTTTACCTGATAGACACGAGTGTCCCATTCTTCACCACGGTCGCATTTTCCTGTTTTGAGGTCGAAGTGGAATCCATGGTTGGGGCATTTTATGCCTGCGCCGTTTAAGGTTCCCCGTACCAGCGGCGCGGTTTTTTTATGCGGGCACCGGTCGTAGATGGCGAACAGTTCTCCATCCAGATTAAAAAGAGTGATGAGTTCCCCATTAACTTCGACGCGTTTTCTTCCTCCCGCAGGGACTTCCTCCAGGTTGGCTACTACGGTAAACCCTGTCATCCACTTTTCTCCACAGGAAAAGAAGACTGACTCCAGTCCCACCAGGAGCCATCGTAATTTCTTACTTTATACCCCAGATAACGAAAAACAAAATAGGCCATGGCCGATCGAACCCCACCGGTGCAATAAACGATGATTTCCTGATCCGGGCGGATTCCGTTTTTACTCAGTAAAGAGTTGAGTTCAGATATTGGCTTGAGGTCGCCATTGGGTTGAAAAAAATCCGGCCAGTGAATGTGAATCGCATTGGGAATATGCCCCCCTCTCGATGAACCATAGGGTGTGGCACCGTCGAACTCCTTTCTTGTTCGGTTGTCAATAATCGCAAAAGATTGATCGGAAAAACTGTTGTTTATTAATAGTTTATCGGCAATAACATTATTATTTAAATTAAGTTTGTTCAGAAGTTCTGGAGGTTGAGGCCTGAGTTTTTGGCGGCCTACCTGGATTTCTTTGCCGTCGCGTTTCCAACTTGCTAATCCACCGTCTAGCAGAGCCACTTTCCCGAATCCATACCGTTCAAACATCCAGAAGAACCTCCCGTCCGTTCGCCATGGGTCATCGGGTTCACCGTAGACGATGATAGTTTTCTCGGGAGCAAATCCCAGCGGACCAAGTTTATTGGCGATAAATTCTTTATCGTCCTTGAGTAGGCCTTTTACTCCATCCATCGTATGCGTGAATTTTTGCCAATCGTCGAGATTAATGGCTCCGGGGATATGGCCGAGCATAAACTTCCACGACGAGCGGGTATCGACAATGACTCTCTGGTGTTCGGGAATGGCACTCAGCAGGGCCGGGGTCATTAGAAGTTTGGTCTCGCTGGCAATGCTGTCAGGGGCGTGAATCATCGTTATAAACAGGCTCATAATGAGTAGGGTATTTACCCTTATTTTTCTTGACAAAATACGGGGTCCGCTTGTACTATCAGGCTTCATTTTTTCTCTCCGTTTGGTGAAAACCGGAGCATTTTGATGGAAATGACTCTGAAACATAAGACATGAGGTTTAATTCTTCTGTCTCCCAGTTACCTTAACGATTATATATCATTTAATGTTGAGTGGTGGGTTTTGATTGTTAGAAAATGAGCCAGGAAATGGCTTGGAACATAAGAAATTTTATTTTATAAAAGGTTGAATTATGACAACGGATGATCAAGGCAAAGGAAAGACCCCAGAAGAACGGTTGGAAGAGATCAAGCGTGAGGAAAAAGAAGACGCAAGCGATTATTATTCCCAGGGTTCTTCAAAGGATAAAGTGAACGAAGAAGCTGAGTTCAATCAACCCGTTGTGCCGGTTAAGCCGGAGCAGGAAGAAATGAATATGCTGAAAGCGGTGGCTTTTCTCGGTTTTGGAATGGCGGCCCTGGCGATTATTTTCATCCTCTTTTTTGTTCGGGACCTGGATACCCGGGTGATGGGTATGGATGGTACCGTAAGTAGCCTTGAAGAAAAAATAGCTCCTCTGCAAAAGCATGTAGATGATGGTTTTAGCAAAGTTAATGAAGATATTTCAGGGCTGAAAGCCAAGGTTGGTAATTATGAGCGCACGATGGCAGTCATGGAACTCAAACGCGCCTTGGTTACGGTTCAGGGAATGTCCATGGGTGATTCACCCAATGTTAAGGCAAAATCCGGAGAAGTTGTAGCGGGGATAGAGGCCTTGTTGACAGAACTGGGAGCGGGTACCAGCAAGAGCATGCCTGCGGGAATCGTTAGTCTGGAGGAAGCCCCTGCCGTCACTGAAGAACCAGCCGCCCATGGTGAGGAACCTGTGGAACCGGTGCACGCTGAAGAAGCACCCGCTCATGTAGAAGAA
>PCTK01000066.1:2728-19142 GCA_002786505.1 Nitrospinae bacterium CG22_combo_CG10-13_8_21_14_all_47_10
CCCGCCGCTATTGTTCCAGCCCCTGAACCCGAAGTCTCTGAAGCTGATACTGTTGAAACAGCCCCGGCAGGAGAAGAAAGTTCTGAAAGCGAGGAAGAAGGCGAAGATGAGGATGAAGAAGAGGATGAGGAAGAGGAAGATAAATAGATTTTTATTTTAACCTTTTAGTTTCCTTCAATTCATGCCAGCCATAAAATTTGTTTTATCCATCCTTTTGCTGATCGTCATTGCTTCGTTCGCCGTGCAAAATATGGGTTCGGTGGAGATCAGCTATTATGACCTTAGGCTCCAGCTTCACACACTGGAACTGCCTTTGATGGTAGTGCTTGTGATCCCTTTGATTTTGGGGTTTCTGATCGCTTGGTTCATGGGCCTGCTTGATCGATTCAAACTGAAATCTACCATTCGCCAGCAAAAAAGAGCCCTTTCTACCATGGAAGACGAGTTGGAACGGCTCAAAAATACTCCCCAGCTTCCTGCTCAGGCAGAATCTTCGAACGACTACTGATTAATTCAGTCTCAGGTTCGCGAAAAGACTGCAAAATCTTTGACGCCTGTTTCCTGTTTAAGGGAGACTTTTGTCGAAAAAACGTAAAAGCCAACTGCTTCGACAGACTGCCAGCGTGACGCTGGACCCAGTCAACCCCCTTAATGGGCTCCTAGCTTTTTAAGCCGGGAAAAACAATTGCTGGCAGACTGTGTTATGGCAGTTGGCCCCACGCCGAGTGGCTAGCATGACTGATAAAACGGTTTTTGAACTGCTATTCTGAGTGAAACGAAGAGCTTTTTTGGATTATTGGCCTCTGTTTTATGTGGCCGGAATCAGCCCTTTGGGTTGCTGTTGGGTAAGACAATGAATTCCCCCCAGCCCCCATATTAGAGTTTTGCATTGAATAGGAATGATTTCGCGTCCGGGGAAAAAAGGAGTTAGCAGGTCCAGGGCTTTTTGGTCATTAGGGTGATCGTATACAGGGAGCAGTACCGCATGGTTGGCTATATAAAAGTTGGCATAGCTGGCAGGCAGACGTTCTTCCCTGGGCCCTACATAACCGGGCATAGGCAGAGGAATAATCTGGAAGAGATTGCCGTCCGGGTCTTTCGCCGCTTTAAGACGCTCATAGTTTTGTTGCAGTCCGAGAAAGTTTGCATCTTTTTCATTTTCCTCCAAAGCACAAACAATGGTGCTGGGGTTCACAAAGCGGGCCAGGTTGTCAATATGCCCATCGGTATCGTCTCCCTCAAGATCACCATGCAACCAGATGATTTTAGAAACTCCCAGGTAATTTTTTAAATATTCTTCCATTTTTTCCCGGCGTATGCCGCCATTGCGGTTGGGGTTGAGCACGCAGGAATCGGTGGTCAGGCAAGTTCCACGACCGTTTACCTCGATGGCGCCACCTTCCAAAACAATTCCCGGCTTGAATTTTTGGAACTGCAATTGTTCGGCAATGATACTGCAAACAAGATCATCCAATTCCCATTTATACTTTCGTCCCCACGAATCAAAATCCCAGTCATTAACGGCCACATCTTTCCCCCGTACCAGGAAGTTGGGGCCGTAGTCCCGAATCCATGAATCATTGGTGGGTATATCGTATAGGAAAACCTGGCTCATGTTTATGCCGCTGGCCTCCAGCTTTTTATGCAAATCTTCTTCGGCGGATTTATCTTGCACGAGAATATGGGTAGGCTCACCTTTGGCAAGTGCCTTGACGATCTGCAGGTAGTCGGACTCTACCAGCTCCATATCCTGGTCGGGCCAGGTTTCCGGGTTATGGGGCCATGTCAGCCAAGTGCCGGCATGGGTTTCCCATTCGGCGGGCATGCGATAGCCTTCAACTGCGGGAGGAGAAATTTCACTCATTATTATCAAGATACAATTTGCAGAGACCCTGGTAGGCATCGACCCTCCGGTCTCTTAAGAAGGGCCAGTTTTGCCGTGTCGATTCGATCTCCGACAGGGGGCATTGGGCAATCACAATTTGCGCTTCATTTTCTGCCTGTCCGATGACTTTTCCAAATGGGTTGCAGACAAAAGATCGGCCCCAGAAGGTCAAGGCATTTTCTCGACCCACCCGGTTCACCGAACCTAAAAAAACACCATTGGAAATGGCGTGGGATTTTTGAATGGTTTCCCACGCGGAAATTTGTTGTTCTGAGAACCTGGCGTCTTCGTCCTGATACCCGATGGCTGTTGGGTAAAATAAAAACTGGGCTCCAGAGAGGGCTGTCAACCGGGCGGCTTCCGGGAACCACTGGTCCCAGCAGATGAGAACGCCTACTTTCCCATAACGGGTAGCAAAACTTTTAAACCCTGTATCTCCTGGAGTGAAATAGTATTTTTCAAAGAAACAAGGATCATCAGGAATATGCATTTTGCGGTAAATCCCGGCGGTGCTTCCATCCGCATCAATGACAATTGCCGTGTTGTGATAGATGCCCTGGGCGCGCTTTTCAAAAAGAGGTACAACCAGGACGACCTTTAACTCTTTTGCCAGCCTTGAAAGTGTTTTACTGGTCGGTCCTGGAAGAGGTTCGGCCAGCGAAAAATTTTCCGTCTTTTCGGTTTGGCAGAAATATTGAGTCAGGAATAGTTCAGGGAGACAAATGATCTGCGCTCCTTTTTCCGATGCCGTACGAATGGAGTCCACCGCGTTTTCCAGGTTTTTTCCTGCGTCTGGTGAACAGGCCATTTGAACGAGGCCAACTGAAATTGTTGTATTATCCATAAAACTTTAAAGAGAAAATAGTAATGTCCGCGAATGAAATTTGTTATGATAAAGCATTGTTACATTATAGCGGTTTTCCACGTAGTTTCTGGTGAAATTCCTTCCGCTTTTTTAAAATATCAATCAGACAGATTATACCCATGTGGATCAAGCAGGCATTCCGGGATTACTATAAACCAAAACTCAGGCGCGAACTAAAAAGGGACCCCAGTCAGGAGGAACTGGACCAGCGTTTTGAAGAAATATACAGTCAGGTCAACTGCATTCTTCTTGCGGGAGTCCTCGAAGGGGTCGCCATCTATTTTTATGAGATAGCAAAATTTACCAAAGAGGAACTGGATAGTTTCAGAGACCGTCCTGAAGAGTACCTTTTTGAGCGTTTTGGCGGGGGAAACTATAAATTAAACTTCTATGAAGGTCCATCTTTTATTGTTTGCGTCAACTTTAAGCCCAGGGGAGAGCCCAAATGGATTCCCTTACTCCCCGAAAAAGCCGGTTCCAATCCCAGGCCAGCTTGACCCATCCTGAAATCTTGAGTTTTAACTTATGAATGAAAGGGTAATGACCCCAAATATTGCGGATTTTTCATCCCAGGTCGACCAGATTCGAAAATGGACTGAAGCGCCGGGCCGTCCTGTTGTTGTCGAGGGCTTGAGAGGATCCTCCTGGGCTTTTTTTCTGTCCAGACTGATCAAGTCTGAAAAGGGGACCGTAGTTGTTTTTACCGCCGATCAAAATCAAGGTGAGCTTTTACTGGACGACCTCAAATATTTTTTTAACTACGAAAAGATAAAACGCCCGCTTTACTTTTTCCCAGCCTGGGAGCTTCTTCCCTACGAACAACTTTCCCCTTTAAGCGAAATATCCGGGGAAAGGCTGGACATCCTTAATCGTCTTCGAACCGGGGAACCGTTGGTTCTGGTTGTTCCTTTGGAAGCAGGCTTGCAAAGGGTCATGCCCCGTTCGATACTGGAAAAACTGGTTTTTCCGGTTAACTGCAAAATGAACCTGGAACGGGAATTTCTGGAAGCATGTCTTTCTGATAATGGTTTTTCACGTTCTCCTTTGGTGGAGAATAGGGGTGAGTTCAGTGTGCGAGGAGATATTGTCGATTTCTTCCAACCCGGCAGGATGAATCCGATTCGTATTGAGTTTTTTGGTGATGAAGTGGAATCCATTCGAGAGTTTGATGTCTTGTCCCAGGTTTCCACCAGTCAACTGGAAATGGTGAATATTCTTCCCGTTCGGGAGCTTTGCCTGAGCGAAGTAGAAAAAAATCAGGGTGTGAAGGCCATTAATGACTTCGCGGAAAAAAATGAGAGCAACCGTTTGGCTCTGAAGGAGCTTCTGGAAAAAATCCAGCATCTTGGGATATTTTCCGGGATGGAATATCTAGCTCCTTTTTTCTATCCCTGTCGGGAATCAATTTTTGACTATTTGAATCGGGACTCGTTGGTCGTGCTTGTGGATGCGGACCGGTTGCAGGAGAAATCTGAACAGTTTCGCAACCTCATTGATACAGAATATGACACGGTCATGGGAAATGGAGATGTTGCCGCCGCTCCAGATGAACTGTTTTTGAGGATGGAGGAGTTCAAAAATTATGTGACCGGTTTTAATGGGTGCATTGCCTTGAACACGCTGAAAACTTCGGATGAAAGAGAAGAACGCGCCCTTGGCTTGGAGATAAAGCCCATCCCTCCCTTTGTAGGAAAGTTTGAAGCATTCAGTGAACAAGTCCATAAATGGCAGGCGGATGAAAGGAAAGTAGTGGTGGTGGCGCCAACAAAGGGGCAGGTTCGCCGTATTCACGAGTTGCTTCATGAATGGGGGCTGGAAATTGATGTGGACCTGGGGAGGATTAGTGAAGGGTTTCAATTAAAATCATTCAATCAGGTTTTTATTGCCGAGCACGAAATCTTTGGCAGGACCCACAAGCATCGGCACCGCAGAAAACCCCGTTCGCAGGTTTTTCAACGGGGTCTAAAGGATTTAAAAACCGGTGATTTCCTCGTCCATATTGATTATGGCATTGGTTTGTATCAGGGGACGCGGGAATTGCAAACCGGGGTTGGCGGCGGCGAGTTTTTGGAAATCATGTATGCTGATGACGAAAAACTATATCTCCCTATGGAAGCACTGGGGCTGGTTCAAAAATATGTAGGGTCTACAGAAACTCCGCCTCCTTTGAACAAAATGGGAGGAGCGGCCTGGAAGCGGCAGAAGAAAAAGGTCCGGGAAGCAATTCAGGAAATGGCGGAGGATTTGCTGAAACTATATGCTTCCCGTGAATTGTCGAACGGGCATTCGTATTCCCACAACACGCTTTTGATGAGAGAGTTTGCGGATGCCTTCGAATACGAGGAAACCGAGGATCAGTTGAAAGCCATTGAGGATGTAGAAGCGGATCTGGAGAAAGAAAAACCCACCGACAGGTTGATTTGCGGTGATGTGGGTTACGGCAAGACCGAGGTCGCAATGCGGGCGGCTTTCAAGGTGGTTCTCGATAAAAGACAGGTCGCTGTATTGGTGCCAACCACAATTCTAGCCCAGCAACATTTGCAGACTTTCCGGGAACGTTTTCGTGAATATCCGGTCAATATTGACTTGGTCAATCGCTTCCGCACTCCACGCGAACAAAAAGAGACTTTAGCGCAACTGAAAAAAGGTAATGTTGATATCATAATAGGAACGCATCGATTATTGTCGAAAGACGTGGAGTTTGCCTCGCTGGGTTTGATCATTGTTGATGAGGAACAACGGTTTGGTGTCAAACACAAAGAGAAATTGAAAAAGCTCAGGAATTCCGTGGATATTCTCACACTCACAGCCACACCGATTCCGCGCACACTGCACTTTTCCCTTATGGGGGTGCGCGATTTGAGCGTCATCGAAACACCTCCTGTTGACCGCCTTGCGGTAAAAACCTTTATTCGCAAGTTCGATGAAAAAATCATCCGGGAAGCAATCATGCGGGAAATAGACCGGGGTGGGCAGGTGTTTTTTGTCCATAACAAAATTCGCAGTATTCATTCTATCGCCGAAATGATTCGAAGAGTGGTCCCAGGAGCAAAAATAGACATTGCTCACGGCCAGTTGCCGGAACACCAGTTGGAAACGGTGATGAAAAAATTTATGGATAAGGACATAGATATTTTATTGAGCACGTCCATTGTCGAGTCTGGACTGGATATTCCCTCTGCCAACACAATAATTATCAACCGTGCCGATCAGTTTGGCCTTGCTCAGCTTTATCAATTGCGTGGCAGGGTTGGGCGATATAAGCATCAGGCTTATGCTTATCTTTTGATTCCCGGAACCGGAGGCTTGAGCGATGAGGCCCGCAAACGACTAAGCGCTATTGAGGAGTTGAGTGAACTTGGTGCGGGTTTCCAACTTTCGGCTCGGGACATGGAAATTCGTGGCGTGGGAAATATGCTGGGTCATAATCAATCGGGACACATTGCTTCGATCGGTTTTGATCTTTATTGTAAACTGGTCGAGGACATGGTGAAAGACATTCGTGGGGAAAAAACCGATTCGCGCATTGAGACAGAACTTGATTTGATGGTAAAAGGATTTATTCCAAAGGATTATGTCCCGGACCTCAATCAACGTCTGGATTTTTACCGAAGAAGCCAGGTCGCCGGTGATCATGAGGAAGTCCTGGCCATAGCGAGTGAATTGGCAGATAGGTATGGTCCGCACCCGGAACCCGTGGCAAAACTCCTGGCCCTTTTAGCGATACGCATACTTTGCCAGCAGATCCATATTTCCAAAGTTGAACTTAAACAAAATGAGGGGATCTTGCAGTTGTTGCCTTCAACCCCCATAAACCCGCAAATATTAACTTCCATGCTTGATGAGCGGCTGAGCCTCAAGTCGGAATATCAAATCAATATCCGGCTGGATCGCAAGGGATGGAAAACAGATTTGAAAATGTTAGAAAATTACCTGCAAAAGCTGTCGACTTCTTTGCAACCTGTTGAGGTGGAAATTGATGTCGAATAAATGGCTGGCAGGAATCGTTGCAGGATTATGCTTGAGTATTGTTTCTTGTTCGGACAAGTCTTCAAACGATGAATTGGATGGCAATCTTGTCATTGCTGTCGTAAATAGCGAAAGAGTTCTTTTGGATGAGTTCAAGAAGGAACTTAAATTAAATAAGATTAAATTCAGAGTTCAAGGATCAGGAGATATCTCTCCGGAAGAATTGGTCTGGCTCAAAAACAGGGCTTTGGAACAAATGATACAAAAAGTCCTTTATAAGCAGGAAGCCAAAAAAAATGGTATCGAGATCACTCAGGAAGAGCTGGATGAGGCACTGCTGAAAGCTGAGATGGGGTATGCGGAGGATTCATTTGAAAAACAACTGGAATTTGAGAGGTTGTCCAGAAAAGAATGGGAAAGCGGGATAGAAAATAACTTGTTGATAAATAAATTGATTAACAATTTTGTCAATAGTAAAGTATCGGTAAATGATGATGAAATGCTTCGTTATTTTGAGTCCAATGAGGCGAAATTCCATAAAAAAGAGCAGGTAAAGGCTCTTCATATTATGGTCGAGACGGAAGAAGAGATTCGCCAAATTCAAAAAGAATTGCAGTCCAAACAGAAAGCCTTCTCCGATCTGGCCAGGGAATATTCGCTGGGGCCGGAAGGGGATCATGGAGGGGATTTGGGTTACTTCGAGTCAGGCCAGATGCCTGAAGAATTTGATAATGTATTTAAGCTGGAAATTAATGGTGTCAGTGACATCATTCGCACTCCTTATGGTTTTCACCTGTTTAAGGTTGTTGACAAAATTGAGGATAGAAAAATGACCTTTGACGAGTCAAAAAAACAAATTGAACAAGTTTTGCTCCAGGAACTCCAGGATAAAGCTTTCCAGAAATGGCTGGTCGAATTAAAAGAAAAATCAGTGATTGAGATTAACTATGGTTTCCTTGAAAAAATTAGCTAAAGCTGGTTTTGTCCTGCCTTTGATGCTTTTCCTGGTTCTTCTTCCTTTGACGGTGCACGCGAAGGTCTTTGATAAGGTGGCCGCGAAAGTAAATACGGAAATAATTACCTTGAGTTCTGTAGAAGAACGGGCTGAACTTTTGCGGCAAAAATATGCCCGGTCCCCTGTGAGTATTCCTGAACAGGAGCTATTGAAAGAAGCGCTTGATATGATAGTTGATGAAAGGCTTCAGCTTCAGGAAGGGAAAAAACTGGGTTTTATCGTTGATGAAGACTCTATAGATGCGGCGGTGAAGGATATTTCAAAGAAGAATGGCCTCGCTGAGGGACAGTTGCAGGCAATGCTGGAGCGGGAAGGGCGAACCTTGAGTTCCTATAGAAATCATATTCGCGATCAGATTCTGGTTTCAAAAATTACCCGGTTCGAAATTGGTAATCGGGTCAAAATCAGTGATAACGATATTGATCAGTATTACAAAGAACACCAAAAAGAATTTTGGACAGATGGCAAGGTGCGAGCCCGACATATCCTTTTCATTGCTGAACGTGGTTCTTCTGAAACCAACAGGACGACAAAATTAGCACAAGCAAAAAAAGTGCTCGATTTGCTTCAAAAGGGCGGTGATTTTGGCAAACTTGCGATGGAGTACTCGGAAGATGTTTCTGCCGGAGATGGAGGGGATGTGGGTTATGTTGTGAGGGGGAAAATGGTTCGCGAATTCGAAGACGCGGTCTTTAGTTTGAAGCCAGGGCAGACCAGTGGCATTGTGGAAACAGAATATGGTTACCATATTATAAAAGTTGAGGAAGTTTTGCCTGGGAAAACATTAGCTCTAAAAGATGCCAAGGACCGTATTTCCGAAATCCTTTCTATCGAAAAGCAAAAACAGGGTTATGACGATTGGATGAAGGAGTTAAAAAAATCAGCTTTTATCGAAGTGCGGTTATTTGAGGAACCTGATAAAAATAAGGACATTGCTTCAAGAGATTTGGGTAAAAATAAAAGCGGGAACCGGATGAAGGAAAAAAAAGCAGTGGATTCAGGAGCCGATTCCCGGCAACAAGCCTTGCAGGAAAAATGGGAAGAAATGTATAAGTCCGTCGAAAAGTCGAAAGGCGGCTCTGTGGAAAAAAAGGAGTCCGGGCTTGAGTCACTGGAGGAAAAACTAAAACATATTAAAAAACTGCGAGATCAAAACAAGATATCTGAGCAGGAATATCAGGAGGGCAAGGAAAAACTTTTGAATCGTCTTTAAATTTCCTGGATAATTTTTAAATGTTGACGCAAAATTTTATTTCCCGCCCCCACTTTCCTCCCAGGTTCTTTTTTGATTCCACCGTGTTTTTGCCGGTTATGTATTTGTCCAATCACTTGAAGGCTGAATGTAGATTTGTAGTGTTGTATTGCCTGGTATCTTTAAAAACAATAAGGAGTTTACTGTGATTAAAAAGAATGATGTTGTGACCCTGAGCTATACATTGAAAAACTCTGATGGAGTGGAATTGGGAAAGGCTGGAGCCGAAGAGCCGATGAATTATCTTCACGGGGCTGGAAACATTGTTCCGGGTTTGGAGGAAGCTATTGAGTCTATGCAAGTGGGCGATAAAAAAGAGGTGACAATTCCACCTGAAAAAGCATACGGGGAGTTGGACCCCAGCCTCTTGCTGAAAGTTGACCGTTCTAACTTTCCATCGGATATTGATGTTCAGCCTGACATGCAATTTTCTTCCGAAATGGGCGGTAAGGAGAATGTCTTTACGGTTGAGAGTATTGAAGGGGATCAGGTCAATGTCAATGGCAACCATCCTCTTGCGGGGCAAACCCTTCACTTCAATATCGAAGTTCTTGGAATACGCTCTGCTACCGCGGAAGAATTGTCTCATGGTCACGTTCATGATGGAAGCCACCATCATTAAACGCGTATACATAGTGGTTTGACAAATTTTCCCAGGATGGAGACTGATATTTTATTGACCAGTTCCCTCACTGTGATGGCAAAGCCCCCGGGTTTTTATTTTTTTTCATCCCGAGGGCTTTTAATGTTTCATGGATATAAGTGCGCTTGCGTTCCCTGCTGTTTAGCATTGTTCTCTTTGATAAGCGATTCATGTCAAACTTTTTAAAAAAAGCAAGGTTGGCAATTATTGAATTGGTGGCGCCGGGAGATAAGGTATTGGTGGCTGTTTCCGGCGGGGCTGATTCGCTGGCACTGCTTTATCTTTTGGAAAATTTTTCGAAGGAACTTGGTTATGAACTGTTTGTCGCGCATCTAAACCATTTGACCCGGGGAGAAGAATCTGATGGGGACGCAAGTTTTGTTGAGAAAGTGGCTGACAAACTTTGTCTCCCTGTTTTTGTGGAAAGGGTAGATGTTGCTGGCCAAATACCTTTTCTGAAGACATCTTTCCAGGAATCTGCCCGTATTTTAAGATACCGATTTTTTGAGAAAACTCTGGTTTCCATTAACGGAGACAAAATTGCCTTGGGACACACAGCCGATGACTGTGTTGAAACGGTTCTGATGAATCTGCTTAGAGGGACAGGGTTGAAGGGGCTTGCCGGGATCCCTGAAGTCCGGGGACAAATTATTCGTCCTCTTTTGCGTTTCACCCGGTTCGAATTGGAAAAGTTCCTAAATGAACGGGACCTTGTTTATCGCATTGATTCCTCAAATAGCGAAAAAAAATACCTGAGAAACAAAATCCGACATGAAGTAATTCCTTTTTTAAAAACATTCAATAAGGATATTTCGGGAAACTTGCTGGGTCTGGCAGAAATCGCGCGGAGCGAAGAGCAATGGATGTCAGAAAAAACCCGGGAACTCTGTTCAAAACTTGTGACCGCCGAGAACGGAGTCTTATCCTTTGAGGTGACTGAATTTGGGAAGCAACACCCGGCAATGAAAAGGCGGTTGATTCGGGAAGCTTTTTATCGGCTAACAGGGAGTTTACGTGAAATCACAGTTTTGCATGTTCGCCAGGTTCTCGATATTTTTGCCCGTGCCAGGGTAGGGAGGGAGGTGAAACTTCCCTGTAATGTTCAAGTGATCTGCGGATATGGAACGGTGAGCTTTTCCGTACCGGAAGGCGATGATCGTCCTTTTGAGGTGGATAGAAAGGTGATAAGCCTGGAGGTTCCTGGTTTGACACGTTTAGATCAATTGGGAATTCAGCTCGATGCTAAGCTTGTAAAACCGAATTTGCCGCCCCCGCGCGATAAAAAACAGGCTTATTTCGATTTTGATAAGACTGGGGAGGATATTCGGGTCCGATTTTTCCAACCGGGCGACCGTTTTATTCCATCAGGTATGCAGGGACACAAAAAAGTTAAATCTTACTTTATTGATCAAAAGATTCCCCGCAAAAAAAGACTTTCTATCCCTATATTGACAAACGGTGCAGGCGATATTATCTGGATATATGGAGAACGTACGTCCAATCAATTCGGTGTTTCTGAAACCACTAAAAAAGTGCTTTTTATAGAAGGAAAAAAGGCTTTAAAATGTTGATATTAAAGAAGGCGACAAGAAGTGTTTTTGTGGTAAGCTTATAAAGAACCACATGTTAGCGAAAACAACTCGGAGATAATTTTGAATCAATTCTATAAAAATTTAGCACTCTGGTTAGTGATCGGCATCGTCCTGATCGCTTTATTCAATATATTCAACCAGCCTTTAACCACTCAATCGGAAGTAGTTTTCAGTGATTTTATGGATCAGGTTGAGCAAGGGCAGGTCACGGAAGTAATGATTCGTGGTGATAGTATTAGCGGGAAATATATGGATGGCCAGTCCTTCCAGACTACTGCTCCGCCAAAAGACCCGGACCTCATCAAATCGCTCAGGGAAAAAAGTGTCCGCATTGTCGTTGTGCCTCCTGAGCAGACAAGCTGGTATATGAGCATTCTTATTTCCTGGTTTCCCATGATTTTGTTGTTGGGAATCTGGATATTTTTCATGCGCCAGATGCAGGCAGGCGGGGGCAAAGCAATGTCTTTTGGAAAAAGCCGTGCCCGACTGCTGAATGACACCAAAAATAAAACCACCTTTAAAGATGTTGCGGGTGTGGATGAGGCAAAAGAAGAGCTTCATGAAATCATCGAGTTTTTAAAGGAGCCGCAAAAATTCAGCAAACTGGGCGGCAAGATTCCCAAAGGTGTTTTGCTTGTCGGCCCTCCAGGTACGGGAAAAACTCTTTTAGCCCGGGCCATTGCTGGCGAGGCTAATGTCCCATTTTTCAGTATTAGTGGTTCTGACTTTGTTGAAATGTTTGTTGGGGTTGGCGCGTCACGGGTTCGCGACTTGTTCGAACAAGGCAAAAAGAACAGCCCGTGTTTGATTTTTATTGATGAAATTGACGCTGTTGGTCGTCATCGTGGTGCCGGTTTAGGCGGAGGCCATGACGAGCGTGAACAGACCCTTAACCAGCTCCTGGTCGAGATGGATGGCTTTGAGAATAATGAGGGAGTCATTTTGATTGCGGCAACCAACCGCCCTGATGTTCTTGACCCGGCTTTGTTGAGGCCGGGACGGTTTGATCGGCAGGTCGTGGTCAGTCGTCCGGATGTTAAAGGCCGGGAAGGAATTTTAAAAGTTCATACCTCCACGGTTCCTCTTACTGATGAAGTGGACTTGAAAATCATTTCAAGAGGGACCCCAGGGTTTACGGGTGCCGATCTGGCTAACCTTGTTAATGAAGCCGCCTTGATAGCCGCCAGAAGTGACAAGAAAGCTGTGGCTATGGACGACTTTGAGCAAGCCAAAGATAAAGTCATGATGGGTGTAGAGCGCCGGAGCATGGTTATTTCCGAGAAAGAGAAAAAAACTACGGCTTACCATGAAGCGGGGCATGCCCTGGTGGCGGCGCTTTTACCGGGGACGGATCCTATCCATAAAGTTACCATTATTCCCAGAGGAAGGGCTTTGGGAGTGACCATGCAATTGCCGGTGGATGAGCAACATACATATCCAAAAAACTATCTTTATAACACCCTCGCTATTTTAATGGGGGGAAGGTGTGCAGAAGAAATCTGTCTCGGTGAAATGACTACCGGTGCGGGCAATGATATTGAACGGGCTACAGAAATGGCCCGAAAAATGGTCTGCGAATGGGGAATGAGTGAGAAAATGGGTCCTCTGACCTATGGCACTAAAGAAGAACAGGTGTTTTTGGGCAAGGACTTTTCTTCGCAGAAAAACTTTAGTGATCAGACGGCGAAGCTGATAGATCAGGAAGTCAAGACACTGGTCATGGGGGGATATAACCGTGCTACGGAATTACTGCAACAGAACCGTAATATCCTGGAAAACCTGGCCCAGGCTTTGTTGGAGAGAGAAACTCTGAATGCCCTTGAAGTTAAAAATATTATAGAGGGAAAAAATGAGATTGATCCTGATCCTTCCGGCGGAGAACCAGAAGCAATAAAGCCTGAGGCTTCGGCTGAAAAACTGAAAACCAAAAAAGACCCTGAAGAAGGGTTATTGGGGGGCGGGGGAATGCCTGACCCTACGCCAGCCTGATCTTTTCTTTAAATTATAATTTGATTCCGATAAACTCCACATCTTAACCGGTTTTCTGCCGGGATGTGGAGTTTTTCATTTCCGCTACAAATATACGGTGTTTTCCCCTATTAGACTTTTAAGTCATGGAAATTATGAGTTGGTGGTTCTGCAATAGTCTTTTGCTCCATGAGCGCTGTGATTTATTTCTGGAGTTCTACTTATGAGGCCATTCGGGTTTCCTCATCAAGGGGAAAAAACTTCAGTGATGGGTATCATTAATCTTTCCCCGGACTCGTTTTATGGGGAGAGCCGTTGCAGGACTCAGGATCAAGCTATTGCGACTGCGGAGAAAATGATAGCCGAAGGTGCTGACATCCTGGATCTGGGCGCGGAAAGCACGCGGCCGGGGTCCACCCCCATTTCCGAACAGGAAGAAATCGACCGTTTACTTCCAATATTGACAAAGCTTGTGCAAATTACCAACATTCCCATTTCGGTAGACACCTATAAACCGGCGGTTGCTCATGAAGTTTTGCAGGCGGGGGCAAATATCATCAATGATATAACGGGACTCCAACGGTTTGAGCAAATGGCATCAACCATTTCCCGGTTTCAGGCTGGAGTGATTTTAATGCATATGCGGGGTTTGCCGGAAACCATGCAAAATCACCCACAATATACGGATGTGTTGCTGGAAGTTTTTGAATATTTACAGCAGAGTATTTTGATTGCTGTTTCTGCAGGAATTGATCCGGGAAAAATTGCCATTGATCCTGGCATTGGATTTGGTAAGACAGACTCCCATAATCTTTTGATTTTGAAAAATTTGAGTCGTCTGAATGACTTGGGTAAACCGGTGCTTTTGGGGGTTTCAAGAAAATCCCTGATAGGAAATATTTTAAATTTGCCAGTTGAGGAAAGGCTGGAAGGTTCGCTCGCGGCCACGGTGTTTGGGCTGACACAGGGAGCATCTATAATTCGCACTCATGATGTTCAGGCGACCCGCCGGGCAATTAATGTTGTTGAAGCAATTTTGAAGGAAGAAATATGATCCGTTTATTTGTGAATGTGGACCATGTTGCCACCATCCGTGAAGCCAGAAAAACCATTGAGCCGAGTCCCCTAAAAGCGGCCCTGTTGGCGGAAAGAGCCGGGGCTCAGGGGATCACTATTCATTTGAGGGAGGACCGTAGGCATATTCAGGATGACGATGTGAGAATCATTCGGGATGGAATTAACACTCCGTTGAACCTTGAAATGGCGCCCACCCCGGAGATGCTTAAGCTGGCTTTAGAGATTAAGCCTTATCAGGTTTCTTTGGTTCCAGAAAAACGCCAGGAAATCACTACGGAAGGTGGACTCGATGTTTGCGCCCATGAAAAAGCGTTAATAGAAATTCAGGAAAAGATTCATGAGAGAGGGATTTTGTTCAGCCTGTTTGTTGACCCGGATGTCCATCAGGTGGAGGCCTCCAAAAGAATTAAGGCGAATAGCATAGAAATCAACACAGGTAAATATACGGAACTTAAAACCCCCGGAGAAATTGAAGCGGAACTGGAGCGTATTAAGAAAACTGCTCAAAGGGCAACGGAAATTGGTTTGAAAGTTTTTGCCGGACATGGTTTGAATTACCAGAATGTCAAAGACATCGCCGCGATCCCCGAAATTGAGGAACTCAATATTGGCCATTTTATCGTTGGGCAGGCGATTTACGGGGGTATGGAAAATGCTGTGACGGAGATGATTCGCGCCATCAAAACGGGCAGGGATAGAAAAGTTGACCCGCAACTGGCATAGAACTCTTTGAAAATATTGCCGTTTGGGTGAAATTTTAGTGAGTTTGGTATAAAATTTGCGTTATAATATCGTTGGTTGATTTTACCAAAATATTGACGGATACGGTGATGACAGACTTAGACCAGTTTTCTCCAATTACCGAAGATAATTTGTCCATTCGGGAACAAGGAATTGCAAGTGCACGGGAGTATTCGCGTGTGGTTGAGACTTTTAACAAGGTTTTACAGTATAAAGCGGCCTTTCGCTTGTCGATTGAAAGAAAGTTAGCCTCCATTGGTCAACAGGTTAAAGACAATATAGCCAACCTGGAAACCCTCATGCGGAATATTGATATATATGTTCAGAATATTGATAAAATTTCCAGCAATCTGGGGCAATTGCAAATCGAGGAAAATTCTATAAAGGCCAGGTACGAAGAACTTTTAAACGGATCCTCTTCCATGGATACCATTCTGATGGAGGAGGGTAAAACTCATGATGATCAAGATGCTTCGGGTTCGCGGGAATACCTGATACAACGGCGGCGAAACTATCTGGATAGTCTGGATAAGAGCTTTAAGCGCCTGGATGGGGAATTGCTTTCTATTGAAAAACTTCGTTCTGAGCTCACAAGAGCTCGTGGTGAAATTCTTGTTAAAAAAGATGAAGCCCAGAAAAAAATTAGATTTCTGGAGGAGAAAGGGGCTCAGCATTTGGAAGATGTTAAGCGAATAGAAATGGAACTCGAATCATCGGTCAATGAAGAGAGGCTTTTGATCAATGAGTTCAAGCGTTTGGTTGGTGGCGCTGAAAAAACTTTGGAAATCAGTGATGAGATAGACCATATTTTATTTACCTATCTTACTGCGGCCGAATCGAAGGAGAGGGCCTCCAGTAACCTTATTCATGCGTCTGAGCAATAACTGCCTGATATTGATATCAGGATTATCACAGGTTTATATTGACTTGAATTTGTAAATTTTGCATACTCGCTCTAGCTGTTATAAAGTGATTTAGCTTTCCTATTATATTACTATCCTCGATTAGTTTAACTAACACTTCTTCAATAAGTTTCGTTGAAAGGCCGTAAAATAAATATGACAACGAAGGTCAGCATCAATGGTTTTGGGCGTATCGGTAGAGCGGTATTAAAATGCATATTGAAAGATCCGGAATGCGCAAATTTCGAGATCGTTGCAATTAATGATTTGACGGATCCCGCTACCTTGGCGCATCTTTTTAAATATGATTCTGTTCAAGGGATCAGTCCCCAAGAAGTGCAATCGGATGCTGACGGACTGGTCATAGACGGCAAACGTATAAAAATTACTGCTGAACGTGACCCCGGTAATCTACCCTGGAAAGATTTGGGAGTGGATATTGTTATAGAATCAACAGGGCTGTTCACCCAGCGAGACGCGGCTAAGAAACATATTGCGGCGGGTG
>PCTK01000174.1 GCA_002786505.1 Nitrospinae bacterium CG22_combo_CG10-13_8_21_14_all_47_10
AGGGGAAATCCTGGTACATGGGAATGGCTGTTTTCAACTCCGGCATGCCTTCCTCACGAAACCGAGCCAGGAATTTTCCAAATGGATGGATGGTTGCCAGTCCTTCCTGCCCGTGGATTTTTTCGGCGTAATGGGTGAGGGACTCAAAGTCCTCCCAGTCCTCCAGTGCGTCTACATCTGAAACGAAAGCCGGGTCCTCATGCAGAATGGTGGTCATGGGGGTATCGAGCAAACGGGAGATCCCTTTGTGAAAATTTTTCCTGGACATGCCAAACTGGTACTGATCGCCGGGCCGGATATGGTTTACTTTCCATCGGAACGTCAATAGATGATCTATGAGATAAGGGAAAACTTTCAGCAAGCGTAAAGGTTTTTGCAGGGCCGTTTGGATGCCCGCGTGAATTATTTGTCCGTCTTTGCGGGAAGAATGCAAATGGTCAATGATATCCGGATCCATCATGGCAAAATTAATGGGGTACAAATTGGGTTCTTTAAGATCGAGTAAGCTGTCTTCATTGTCGCTGAGGGAGCGGTAATGATAATTGCGCTTGACGAACTCGCTACCCGGTTTTTTTTCGAAATCCGGGAACATATTTTGCCGCGAGTTCAGCCAGAGCACCATGTTGAAATTTTTATTGTCGGGAAAGTGCAATACTTTTTCCAGATCGTAGAGGAAGGGCAGGTCTCCGGGCTGGAAGAGAACCAGTTCATCTTGAGCGGGGGAAAGCAATGACCTGCCCAGGTTCATGGTGTTGACCAGATTGAGGTGTTGGACATCTTCATGCACAAACCGAATGGTTTTCCCGCAGGTGCCAACTATATCGAGGAAGCGGTCCATAACCTTTTTGACTTCTTCAGAACCGACGACCACGATTTCCCGCAAGCTGGAGTTGAGCAGGTTTCCCAGGGCGTAACACATGATGGGAACCCCTCGGATCAAAAAAAGAAATTTCAGCCGGTCAATGTCTTCATCTTCAGCCCTCAGAATAAGGTGGCTGATGCCACTTTTCCCGGTGGCAATTTCACGTTCTGCCTTGGCAATGCTCAAAGCGTCCGCTTCTTTGCGGGTAGGATATTTGTTATGGCTGAAACTAAGGATGCATTTTTCGATAGAAACTTTGTTGTTCACAATGGTCATAGGGCAGAAATTTGTTGTCCGAAAGTACTTTTAAATTAAAGGTGGCCCTGGCAGAACTCTGTGTTTTGCCCGGCTCTCTGGGAATATGGGAAAAGGCAGTGAAAGTTTTTTTCAGGATTCTAATTAATAGAAGTCACCATCCTAATATAATGACAAGGTTTTCTCTACTAAACCTTTGAGAAAATTGACTTGATTTATAAAATTTTTTGTTCATACAATTGAGGGTTCTCAATAAAAATAAAGGATTTATTCATGGGAGACCAGACCCATATTATAGAATTGATTGATCAGATCCTGGATGAAACCCAGGATCGACCCCCATTGCAGGAAAAGATTCTTGATCTCAGGGATGCTCTGTTCCAGGCCCAGCAGTCTGCCCAACAGTATGCGTTGAAAATCAAGACTCTTGAGGAAGCTATTGAAAAATTGAAGTCTCCCGCCCATCGCATTGGCACGATTCTGGGCCAGGGGGAAGACGGTTTGGTGCGCCTCGTTTCCGGAGGTACGGAATATCAGGCGGCGGTCGTCCCGGAACTGATGAAAAATGAGGGACTGAAAACCGGCGATCAGGTCGCGTTGAATGAAGGATTTGTGGTGATTGCCCGGCTACCTTTCCCCTCTCAGGGGCCATTGGCAAAAATTTCCGCAAAATTGGCGGGCGGGCAATGGCTGGTGCAGGCGGCGACTGGTAATACTGAAACCATTGTTCTGGTCCGCGAAGGTCTGGATGGCGCCGAACTTAAAGAGGGGGAAGAAATTTTTCTCGATAGTAGCCAAAGGGTTATTTTGAGCAAACTTCCAAAACGGGAGTCTCGCACCCTGATCGAAGACGATTATGAGCAGGTGGAATGGTCGCAGGTAGGAGGACAGGAAAAAGTGAAGGAAGAGGTCCGCAAAGTCCTCGAATATCCGCTTCTGCATCAGGAAATTCTCAGCCGGATGGAATATCAGGTGCCCAAAGGATTTTTGTTTTATGGTCCTCCGGGGTGTGGCAAAACCCTCATAGGAAAAGCGATTCTCACCGAAGTAATCCGCAAGCTTTCTGAACAGGACAACTCAGAACTTCAGGGCCGGTTCATTCATGTTAAAGGCCCTGAGATCCTGAATATGTGGTTGGGAGAATCGGAGCGTAAAATCCGTGAAATTTTCAAGAAAGCCAGGGACTATAAAGAAAAGGGCCAGATTCCTTTCATCTTTATAGATGAAGCGGAGTCAATTCTGGGAACCCGGCAGGCCTGGCGCGGATCGAACATCAGCAACACAGTTGTTCCCATGTTTTGCGCGGAGATGGATGGCATCCAGTCCTTGCGCGAAACCGTTGTGATTCTGGCGACCAATCGTCCTGACCTGATTGATCCGGCCATCCTACGGCCCGGCAGAATTGACAGGAAGATCAAGGTATCACGCCCTGATCGCGAAGAGTCTAAAGCCATTCTGCGCGTTTACCTGAAAGACGGACTTCCCAGGGAGCATGAAGATTTTGATGACATGGCCGAACCGTTTCTGGACCGCCTTTTTGACCGGAGTTCCGAGCAGGAAGTCCTGTTGCTGACTTTGCGAAGCGGAAGCCAACGGAAAATGTACTGGGCCGATTTTATTTCCGGCGCGGTCATTGAGGGAATCATGAAACGAGCGAAAGAAAGGGCTATTGAGCGGGCGATTCAGGGTGAAACGTTGTGCCTGACGGTGGACGATCTTGTGGTTTCTCTGGAGACGGAGTTTGAGGAAGGCAGTCTGCTTCCCGCTGAATCCAACCTTGAAGACTGGCTCCAGCTTCTGGATATGGAATCAAAAAATGTTGTGCGGGTAAGGCGGCCTAACGAATCGGATAAGGCAACCGAAAACACCATGCGCAGGTCCATCATATGAGTGTTCCTCTCCTTGGTATGGAGACCGAGTATGGGATAATCCGGGAAGATCTCGAAAACTCCGACCCGGTTGAAGAGTCCATGAAACTTTTGCAGGCTTGTGAACGCAAAAGTGTTTTCGGAAAATGGGCGTATTCGCGGGAAAACTCCCATCTGGATATGCGCGGGTTCAAGGTGCGCTCTCTGGCTCAGGATGAAGAAGAAACTGCTTTTTGCGCGGAAGATCGAAAAAGGCCCTACTCTTATCTGGATATGAAGTGCGACCGGGTTTTGACAAACGGAGCCCGTTTTTATAATGACCACACTCATCCGGAATACAGCACTCCGGAATGCCGGTCGGTGTTGTCGCTGGTGGCGCATGATGTGGCGGGCGAGCGAATTGTTGCCGAATGCGTAGGTATTCGCAACCGTGAGTTGGGCGGCAAGCCGTTGCAGGTATTCAAAAATAATACCGATTACAGCGGACACAGTTATGGAACGCATGATAATTATCTCATCCCCAGGGAAACTCCCTTCGAGGATTTGGTAAAAGGACTGGCCCCTTTCCTGGTGACGCGCCAGTTGTATGCCGGGGCGGGAAAGGTGGGGTCAGAGAGTGTTGAGGGCTTTCAGGGATTGCAGTTGGCCCAGCGATCGGATTTTATCGAAACGCTTTTAAGCATTGAGACCATGACCAACCGTCCCCTCATCAACACCCGGGATGAGCCACATGCGCTGAGCAATCAATACCGGCGTTTACATTTGATTCTCGGCGATGCCAATATGTCTGCATACGCTACGGCCCTGAAGGTGGGGAGCACATTGCTGGTTCTCAACCTGATTGCCAGCGGGGAAAAATTTCCCGGCGTGGAATTGGCGGACCCGGTGGCCGATGTGTTAAAAGTGTCTCTCGATAAAACTGTGGTTTTGCGGCGTCAGACCAGCGGCACGATTACGGCTCTTGCTATCCAGGAAGCCTATCTTGAGGCGGCAGAAAAAAACTTTGCCGGAAAAGATGGGGAATGGGACTGGATTCTTGAAGAATGGAAAAGAACGCTGGATGAACTCAGGCATAGCCCTGAAAAATTATCTGACCGCATTGACTGGGCGATCAAGGAAAAATTA
>PCTK01000036.1:0-2061 GCA_002786505.1 Nitrospinae bacterium CG22_combo_CG10-13_8_21_14_all_47_10
GAACAGGCAACCGAGTTGACTGAGCCAACGGATGCTTTCCGGCCCCTGTTCACACAGAATGCGCAACAGATTCACGTCATTTTCCCCATGCCCGCCAACCAGGGCATCGGCAAAATGCCTCCTTGGCGAGTCGTCAGGGCCGATTGCCGACTGAATGCCCCCTTCGGCCATCACCGTATTCGAATCGCCCAGCCTGAGTTTGGTAGCCAGATGAACGGTTAGCCCGGTTCCTTCCAAAGTCAGGGCCGCAGTCGCCCCGGCTCCCCCGCCGCCTATAATCAGCACATCGGTTTTGATTTCAGGATCAGGCGAGTAATCCGGTTCAATCGGGCTGTCGCCTTCCAGTAATTGCGCAAGTTCTAAAGGAACTTTCTGTTCCCCTGCGTTGGGGCCGACCGCCAATTGCCGTTCATGACCCAGGTAATCGGGGTGATATTTTTTAAGAAGTGCCTCTGCCGCCGTGGAGTCGGGCAACGGCGCCGACTGGTTGAGCCGGGCCGGGCGCGAACTCTCAAGCTTTTGCAGTGACTCTTTCGCCCAATCCATCATGTTTCTCCGACCCTCCCCGACTTTCGGAACTGACGGGCTCGTTGCAACCGCTCCCCGCGGTCTTCAGCCAGAAGATATCGCCACTCCTGTTCAGCGTTATCTTCATTGTTTGTTATAGCAACATTCCGGCTCATGCCCAGAGAACGGCGCACCCAAAGCCCCATGTTATGCGGTTTGACTTTATCTTCGCACACGAACCGGCACAGCCCACAATGGATGCAGGTGGTAAAATCTTCCGCCACCGTTTCAAACTCGCCTTTTTGCATGCGCAAAACCGAATCCATCACCGGGATAGACATGGGGCAGGCCGTGGTACAGCTTCCACATTTGGTACACCGATTGAGGGTGGGGAATGCCGATTGCAGGTGGGAAAGTTCCGGGTCCGCCACTGGCAGAACGGGGTTATCGTCTTCAACCGGGCAGGGGAAGATTTCCATTCCGGCCTCCACGGGCTTCATGCAGGCAAGTTCTGTCCCTCCCGGTCGCCCGTCAGAATAACGCAAGGTAACGGTACAAGCCCCACAAACCCCACCCGCGCAACCGGTCTTGACACTTTCTGGCATTCCCGCCGCCCAAAGGGCGTGCACCAGGGTTTCTCCGGCCTTGGCCTGGATGGTTTTCCCCAAAATTTTTATTTCTACTGTTTTCCCCGTCATAAACTCATACGAAGTTGAGAGAAGATCATAGATTATGTTAAATTACCTACAGCTTATAACTTTTTTTGAAAGAGGGAAGTATATGTCCGGTCATTCCAAGTGGGCTAGTATAAAACATAAAAAGGGTGCCGCCGATGCCAAACGCGGAAAAATTTTCACCAAGCTTATTAAGGAAATCACCGTAGCGGCACGCATCGGTGGCGGAGACCCTGACGGCAACCCACGCCTTAGAACCGCCATCCTGATTGCCAAAGGCCAGAATATGCCTGCTGATAATATCACCCGTGCCATTAAGAAAGGCACCGGCGAGTTGGAAGGAGTACACTATGAAGAGCACACCTATGAAGGTTATGGCCCTGGCGGCGCGGCCATCTTTCTGGAAGCAATGACCGACAACAAAAACCGCACCGTCAGCGAAATTCGCGCCGCCCTGGGAAAAGCCGGGGGGAACCTGGGTGAAAATGGTTGTGTCGCGTGGATGTTCGAACAGAAAGGATTCATCACGGTTAAAACCGAAGCCAAAAACGAGGAAGACCTGATGGAACTGGCTATCGAAGCCGGTGCGGATGACATGCAAACCGTCGATGAACACTACGAGATCATCACCAGTGTCGAAAATTTTGAGGCAGTGCGCAAGGCCCTCGAAGAAGCAAATGTGCCGATGGATACGGCTGAACTCACTCGCATTCCGCAAAACACGGTTTCCCTTGATGAAAAAAAAGGCAAAGCACTTCTCAAACTGATGGATATTCTCGAAGACCACGACGATATCCAAAAAGCTTATTCCAATTTCGACATCCCGGATGATGTCATGACAGCCATTTTAGAAAGTAGCTGAGACCCTCTATATTGCTAA
>PCTK01000036.1:2073-4115 GCA_002786505.1 Nitrospinae bacterium CG22_combo_CG10-13_8_21_14_all_47_10
GTGTAAGAACCGTTCGGGCCTGATTCAAAAACTTTCATCCAACACTAATAAACTCCCGCCAGGGGAAGTGGTGGGCCATCCAAAAAGTTAATCTTTTCACCAAGGCTGAATAAAATGCGCGTCATGGGAATCGACCCCGGAAGTAACTGCACCGGATTCGGCATCGTCGAGGAAATAAAAAATGACCTGCATGCTGTGCACTGGAGCAGTGTGCGCACTTCTGCAAAACAATCGTTTCCAGAACGACTCAAGTACATTTATGATGAACTGGTGCTGGCGATGGAGAAATTCCAGCCCGATGCGGTGGCTGTGGAAGACCTGTTCTATGCCACCAATGTAAAAACGGTTATAAAACTGGGACAAACCCGTGGAGTCGCCCTGCTGGCCGCCGTCAACCGCGGCATTGAGGTTGCCGAATACAGTCCTTTGGAGGTCAAGCAATCGGTCGTTGGTTATGGCCGCGCAGATAAAAACCAGGTATGCGACATGGTGTCGACTCTGCTACGTCTGAAAGAAAAACCTGAACCGTTTGACGCTTCCGATGCGCTGGCTGTTGCCATTTGCCATATTCATAATGCCGAACTACAACAAAAAATCAAACAGGCCCAGAGATAAAATATGATCGCCCACCTTAAAGGACAATTGGCTTTTAAATCTCCCGAATACACTATTGTCGATGTCAATGGAGTGGGTTATCAGGTTTTCACACCTCTATCAACCTATTATGCCTTGCCCGGTCTGGGCCAGACAGTGTCGCTCAGGGTGCATACCCGGGTGCGTGAAGATGAACTCAAACTCTTCGGCTTCCTGACGGAAGAGGAACAAACCATTTTTCAAAAACTCATCACCATCAACAAGGTCGGGCCAAAGCTGGCTCTCGGCATCTTGTCTGGCATGTCCCCCGCAGATTTATTGTCCGCCGTTATGAACAATGACTCGGCTCGATTGAGCGCCATTCCTGGTGTCGGCAAAAAAACCGCGGAACGCCTGACCCTGGAATTGAAAGACAAACTGGCAGACCTGGCAGTGGGAATGGAACACCAGCCCGAATCTGCTCCAACGCAAGGATTCTATAACGACGCGCTCTCGGCACTTCTCAACCTGGGTTATAGAAAACCGGAAGCGGAGAAAGCGCTAAAAACAATCTACAACCAAAATGGCAAAGATGCCGGCCTCGAAGAACTCATTAAAGAAAGTTTAAATATTTTATAACGGGGCAAGAGAAAAATAATGGAAGAAGACAGACTCATAGGATCAGAACTGGACAACGAAGAAGCCCAACTCGACAACAGTCTGCGGCCCAGTCAACTGACCGAATACGTTGGACAGAAAAAGATCAAGGAAAATTTGAAGATATTCATTTCTGCCGCGCAAATGCGGGAGGAGTCTCTCGACCACGTTCTGTTTTATGGTCCGCCTGGACTGGGCAAGACCACGCTGGCCAATATCATCGCATCCGAGATGAATGCCAACATCAAAAGCACTTCGGGTCCAGTCATTGAAAAATCCGGCGACCTCGCCGCACTTCTCACCAACCTGAAAAAAGGCGATGTGCTGTTCATTGATGAGATCCACCGGCTCTCCAATGTCATCGAAGAAATTCTCTATTCGGCTATGGAAGACTATAAACTGGATATCATGATCGGCCAGGGGCCAAGCGCCCGTTCCATCAAACTGGAACTGCCGCCATTTACCCTTGTCGGCGCCACAACCCGGGCCGGACTCCTCACCTCTCCCCTGCGTGACCGGTTTGGAGTGGTGCACCGGCTCGACTACTACAGCGAAACGGAACTGGAAACCATTCTTACCCGTTCAGCCGGAATTCTCAAAATCGCCATCGTCCCTGAAGGAGCCAATGAAATAGCACGCCGGTCGCGCGGCACACCAAGAATTGCCAACCGCCTGTTAAGACGTGTTCGCGACTACGCGCAGGTAAAAGCCGATGGCATTATTACCCGTGAGGTCGCCGCAAGCGCTCTCGAAATGATGGAAGTGGATGGAAAAGGACTGGACAAAATGGACCACAAACTTCTACTGGCAAT
>PCTK01000058.1 GCA_002786505.1 Nitrospinae bacterium CG22_combo_CG10-13_8_21_14_all_47_10
ATTCGAATAATAGAAAAATTTGGCCCCTGCTGAATCCCGTTTTCGAGGGAACTGCTCACAACACGCAAAATTTCAATTTTTGAAAAACCTTTAAGTTCTCCCTCCATTCTAATGGTTCACACGGGTTTCTTCATAGAAAATATTTCGAGAGGGTTTGTATTTAACTGAAAAAAGGATGTCTTTGGGGTAGGACAGAAACCTGGCTTGAGGGAGGAAAAATGTGATGACTCCGTCTTCTGCGGAGCAAAAATATTTGGTTCCATGCGCCTTTTTTTTAAAGGACGCATGGAACCCTGGTGATTTACGCGCTCACTGCTGATCGGGGGCTACGACTACGGATTTTTTTTCCTGGTTTAGCTGGAAAATATTTTTTTCTATTCTGATTTTTTCCCGGTTTCGCGGCAAAGTTAGAATTGCGCTTGGCCGAAAATTTTCCGCCCGTGGCATTTCCATGTTTTGATTTTGCCGCAATCGATGCCGAATGGAAAGGATGATCATCAATTACGGTTACCGTCCGGTTTATGGTTCTTTCGATATTGTGTAAGTAGCCTTTTTCTCCAGCGTCACAAAATGAAAGGGCCACACCTGTCGCTCCCGCCCTGGCTGTCCTGCCCACACGGTGAACATAACTCTCTGCTTCATTGGGGATCTCATAGTTGATAACATGTGTGATTCCTTCCACGTCCAAACCTCGCGATGCGATATCTGTCGCCACCAAAACCTGGACTTTGCCCGCACGAAACTTTCTCAAAGCTTCCATACGCGCCGCCTGGGATTTATTCCCATGAATCGAGTCAGCCTTGATTCTTGCCTTACCCAGGTTTTTGACGATCCGATTCGCTCCATGCTTGGTCCGCGAGAATACCAGTGCCCTATGGATGCCGTCGCCCAGTAGCACAGACTCAAGAAGAGCTCCTTTATTTTCACGATCCACAAACAAAACACGCTGATCGATACGATCCACAGTACTGGCCGGGGGATTCACAGCAACCTTGACCGGGTCTTTGAGGAAATGTTTGGTCAGACGCAAAATTTCATCGGGAAGCGTGGCAGAAAACAGCATCGACTGACGGCTCTCCGGTGTCATTGCGTAGATTTTTTTAATGTCGGGCAGGAAACCCATGTCCAACATACGGTCCGCCTCATCCAGGACAAACACCTCTATTTGGTCCAGTCGAAGGCATCTTTGCTGATACAAGTCGATCATCCTGCCGGGAGTAGCAATCAAAATATCCACTCCCCGCCTTAAGGCACTGATTTGCGGCTTCGGGCTCACCCCGCCATAGACCACAGCCTGTTTTAAATTTAAATACTTGCCATAGGTCTGAAAGCTGTCACTAATCTGTGATGCCAGTTCGCGGGTGGGCGTGAGCACCAGCGCGCGCGGACCTTTGGACCCGGGAGCTTGACGCTTCTCGGACAAGCGGTGCAAAATGGGCAGGGCAAAAGCCGCCGTTTTTCCTGTTCCTGTTTGGGCACATCCCAATAGGTCCCGGCCTTGCAAAAGATGCGGAATGGCCTGCTGTTGAATAGGAGTTGGAGTGTCGTATTTTTCGCCGCGAACAGCACGGCAAATCGGTTCTGAGAGATTGAGGGCAGAAAAGCCCACGGTTGTTGATTCCATTAACATGTTTTTCCTTTTAGAAAATGGCAGACTCCGTGATCGGAGCGTCCATTAGATGGCGCTCAGTTCCATGAGTTGGAACTTGAGCTATAATTGATAAAAGAGGATTTGAGCTTTAATGAGAAAACGGGGGGGGAAATCAGACAACCGGTGGTCCGGAAGGCTACTCAACCAAAAAACATTACCAGTTTCGGCAATACACCTGTCATTCTCTAGACGGCTAAATCGCTTAAAGTATTCTGCATTATAAAACAGTTATTTATAAAACACCAGTTCTTTTTTGATCCACCTGATGAAATGAGAGCTTTGCGTAAGTGGTTCTGTATTGAGAAAAAGCGAGATCCTTCTTCGCCAAGGCTCATCAGGATGACAACACGATGGTTTCTGCATGTCATTCTGAGCGTCAGCGAAGACGTGGTATTTCACCTTAGCTTTCGTGCCCGGAACGGGTAATCTCGGGTTTCGCAAAGCTCTCTGATGAAATAGGACCGTCTTTGATATTTCGTTTTTACCTTTGCCAAAGCCCTGCTGATGATTTGCCCTAAATGCCAGTTTGAGCAACCTGACTCCAAAAGCTGTGTTTACTGTGGGGTGATTTTTGTCAAATACCAGGCCTATCTGGACCGGCAGAATACAGTCACCAACGAAAACAATATCGAAAATAAAGAAAAAAACCTTGCGGAAAAAAAAACCGCCTTCTTTGCCATTTTAACACGCCCCTGGAAATCAGTAACAACCCCCACATTTATTTTTCTCACGCTTCTGTTTATCCTGCATGGAATCTTTTTTCCTAAAACAACGCGGATAGAAGGCTGGTCTCTATTTACCGGTCTGGTTCATAATGTAAATCTTGCCTTCCATGAGGCAGGGCATATTCTCTTCGGGTTGTTTGGCAACAATACGCTGATGATTCTTGGCGGAAGCCTGAATCAATTATTGATCCCTTTAATTGTCCTTGCGGGTTTTTTCCATAAAAGAGACCGGGCCGGCGCCACCTTCGCCCTGCTCTGGTTATTTGGTAATTTTATCGATGTGAGTATTTATATGGCGGACGGGCGGTTTTTAGAACTCCCCTTGATCGGAGGGTTGGATCTGGAAGCGCACGACTGGCGTAATTTATTCAACCGCTTCGATTTGTGGAGCGTTGACCAACTGCTCTCAAATATAATTTTTTATCTGGGATGGGCGGGCATTGTCCTGACATGGATCTGGTTATATAAAAGTTGGCAGGGCGACCGCCCAAACGGGTGAATGAAAAGTTTTACACCATAAAGTTACCACTCTATATTACATGAACCGCGCACATGGGGATTCGTGCCCCAACAACCAACTGGTTTCCTCAACTGGCAATCGCCTTATCTCTGGGGGAGGGTTTTTTGTAGAGGCTGTCTTCGTCCCTCCTTTTTTTGTTTTGGATAATTATCTTGGAAAACCAGTCCTTGCCAATATTCCCTTCTCGCGCCAAATTAAACTTTCTCAAGTCCTTACAATTGGGACAATGGATGCTTATGACTCCCTCTAGAGGGCGGGAAAGCAGAAACCTCAGTTCGCTAGAACATTTTTCGCAACTATAAACAAACGAGGGCATAAAATTTATTCGATGCAGAAAACAAAGGAGAGAAACATAAATACCAACTAAAACTCAATGTTGGTTTAAAATATAGTTTCGATAGCGCAAGAAATCAAGCTTATCATTGCAAAAAAGTGATTAAAAGTTTGGACGTTTTTATTTGAAATAAAAATCGCAAATTTAAAGGGTCGTTTAAAATTAAATGGACAACATTACAGAACTCATTAAGACGTTTGTGATTTTACTGGCCATCATCGACCCCATCGGCAACCTTCCTGTTTACATTTCCCTGACCGCTAACAAGACCGATGAAGAACACGACTCGATAATTCTCAAAACCTGCTGTGCTTCAGTGGCCTTATTAACCATATCTTTTTTATTCGGAAAACACATTGTGCTGTTTTTCGGCATCCAAATGCCAGCCTTCAAACTTGTTGGAGGGGTTTTCCTGGTCTATATCGCTTTCACCATGCTTACGGATAATAAAACTTCCTATTTATTATCCGAAGAAGGGGAGGCTAAAGAGGATATTGCTTTAATGCCTATGACCTTTCCTCTTTTTATTGGGCCGGCCGCTATAAGTTCAGTGATTATGCAATCCAGCGAATTTGCTCTATGGTCCGCCAAACTGATATCTATAGTGGAATTTGTTCTGATAGGCTCTCTAATTTGGGTCTCCTTAAAGCTGGCCAACACGATTTCAAAATTCCTGGGAAAAGGAGGCATCAAGTTCATCAGCCAGATCATGGGCCTGCTCCTGGGTAGCCTGGCAATTGGGATCATCGCAGACGGATTAAAAATTCTTCTTCCCGGCCTGTCCTGAAACATGTCCTGACGATCATAAAACATTCATAATCCCGGAAAAATGAACCTAACCACTCTCATCATCTCAGGCG
>PCTK01000247.1:0-3624 GCA_002786505.1 Nitrospinae bacterium CG22_combo_CG10-13_8_21_14_all_47_10
CGCTATTGCTCCTCGCAACGACGAGTTATGCAAAGCTCTCTTTTTCAAAGTACCCGTACCGGGCATGAGGGCAATGGAGAAATATCACAAGGGGCTGGGGTGATTTACAACCTCTCATGCAATATGCGGGTTAGAGCCCAACCCCAAAATGAACGGGAGTTTTGAAAATTTTGAGTTGTGGAAATTTTTGAGATGGGCATCAATTCCCCGGTTTTATTGCGTTCCAGTCCAGATTTGGGAAAAGGGGCATCCAGTTTCTTTTTTCGTCAGGCTTCATCTGCTTCTCCAACCGGGCCAGCCGGTTCCGCCCGGAAGGATGGGTGGAGAAGTAAGAAAAAAAATCCATATCGCCGGTTTTCTCCTTTCGTAGCTCCTCGGACTCCTCTTCCGTCAGCTTTTCAAAAATTCGAATCATTCCATGCGGATCAATATTGGCGGCAAGAATCAATTCCATACCTTTCTTATCGGCTTCCGCTTCCATTTCCCGGCTCAAGCCCAACGTTTCAAGTTCTCCCGCAAGAGTGGTCACCCCTTCCATAACAGCATTCACATCTCCTATAAAAAGACTCAATAGCATACTCTGCGCCATACCACGGAGAATGCCTCGTGTGGAATGCCTGAGGAGGATATGCTGGATTTCGTGAGCAATAACTCCGGCTAATTCCTCGGCAGACTCGGCTTGATTGAGCAAGCCCTCAAAGACCACGATGGGCCCGCCCGGCAAAGCCAGCGCGTTGACCGTTTTTCCCGGCCAAATATAAATCTTCAGGTCATAAGGCTGGTTGCCTTCAATCGACTTTTCCAGCAAACCAACGATATCCTGCAAAACCACAAGAACTTTTTGATCGGGCTTCCGCTCTATCGGGAGCCTTTCTAATATGGATTGACCCAGGGTAACTTCCCATTCAACCGGGATTTTATCGACAATCCGGTCGGCCAGAAACGAAGGCACGGTTTTAATAAAAGCATAAGCGGAGATGGTTAATATTAGTATTCCCGCAATATAAAATTTCCAGTTAATTTCCGGCTGTTTCCCGGTGGCAGAAAAGCTATCTGGCGCAACCTTTAAAACACTGTCATAAAACCCGGGATCTTCCACAACCAGAGTTTCCAGACACTCGCCGCCAGTATCGCAATGTTCAATGTGGAAAGGAGTGTTGATGACTGTGCCCCATCGAAGGCTGGAGTAGGACCAGTGGACAGGTTCCCGGCCTGTTTGTTTGAGAATTATTTCCCGCGGGGTGAGCTCAACATCGACAGAGTGTTTGTCGGCACTTTTGCCATCAAACAAGGCGCCTGAAAATTGCAGTTTCCGGGCAGACATGCCCGCTCCTTGGTAGAGGATTATACGAGGATCTAATAATCAGGAAATTTACAGGGTACGTTTAGCCAATATCAATGGGAACATCCATGACATCCAGGGCTTCTTCTCCAAATGCTCCACTGTCTTTCATTTCCTGAACTATGCGGTTCAATTCTATATTTCCGGCAAGAGACAGGTTATCCGTCAAAAACTTCTGGTTACGAACCACCACCCAGGGGAACCCCACTCCAAGGGTAAACAGGAGAATGAAAAAATTGGTCACCTTTAAACTCATATAATCCCGTCCCCTTACGGGAAAGTGAAAGGTCGCCTCGCCCACATGGGTATGAGACCATAAATACCGTTTTAACTCGGCGGTGAACCAGAACAGGTAAAACCCCAGCGTCAGCGGAGTAAGAATAATGGCCAAAATATATTTCCCGAAAATTTCTTTACCAATCCCGGAGAAGCGGAACTGCACATCCCCGAACCAGGAATGTTCCCGCCAAAATTTTTCAGTTTTCATTTTGAAAAACGGCCAGTAAAGACCAAGAGTCAATGCGGAAATTACGCCGCCCACAATATACAGAAGGGTTGCGTCCATTCTTTTTCCACGGAAGGAAAAACGGATGTTGCGCCAGGCGGTTCGGGAAAGCCGGTACCTCCAGGCACCTACCAGAAGCGCGGGAATCGCCACAACGATGAGCAGGGAAAGCAAGTCGGAAAAAATTTCGCCTTCCGCGGGCCCAATATTGAAAAAGATATAAACATTTATCAAACCCAATAGAACAATAATCCCGCCAAACCGGAAAGCCCCGTGCATTAGCTCCTTGCCAGTACCGTGATAGGAAAAACGGTCGCCTAAAAACATGGTTTGGCCCCAGATGTACTGTCGCACATTGGTTTTGGCCCAAAAGCGATATATACCGAGGGTGAATACCGTCTTGATCAGGTTGATAAAGTTAATATTCAAAAGGGTGCGTCCATCCCCCTGGAACTTGAACTTGTAGCTATCTGCCGCTATGCGGGACTCCTCTTTTTGAGGGACCGCCATGGCAGGGGTACCGGGCAAAGGCTCAATCTCACCTTCGACAGACTGAATGTCTACAGCAAACCCCAGGCTTTGAAGATAGGTCGATGCTGTATCCGCCTGCTGATCAGGGACGCGCCGGTCGAAACGCCAGGGGAGCCCCTGACATAATTGGTCCACAATGGATGCCGCCTTTTGGTTGCCCATCCGGAACACTTTGGCAAGCTTTTCGGCCGCCTCCGCTTTACTCGTTCCCGACCATGTGTTCAATGTAATTTGAAAACTCATGAAAGAGGCTTGCCTCCACTTAAAGTCTGCCTGGATTAGTAAAAATCATAAGCAGTGCGTTGTTCAGTCCAGCCCAAAAATCCATCTTTAACCGGGTCCCCGGTATATTTACCCGATCCCCTGGCCCAGGTTTCGGGCTTGTCCCAATTGTCTCCGTAATGATAAAGATACATTTTTTCCCGCACTTCATCGGGCAATGTCATCAACTCTTGATAAGAGGAATGCACACCACCGAAAAATAATTGTGTGTCGTGAAACATGACTTCCGCCAGCTTGGCAAATCGGATGGGGTAATCCGCGTCGAACATGGTATCTCCCGAAATCCAGACACGTCGGTTGATAAAAACGCCCGAACACCACTGTGACTCATCCACACTGATCGCCGTATCAGGAAAATGCCGTGTTCGCATGATGACCAGTTCAATGGGTCCGTGCTTGTAGGCCCAGAATTTTCTACCTTCGATCTCAATATTCTGTGGGCGAAGAATGTTGAAAAAATCCGTCAACTGCAAAGGTCGCCCCTGGTTTGCTTCACAATATTCAGAACCTCCCGAGAGACTCTTGCTCCAGAGAATATCCTGGTAGTCCCGCAAAATAATCATATCGGGCTTGGAAATATTGGGAGTGTATCGATTCATCAAGGCCACCTCCTCCAATCCGCCAATATGATCGGCATGACTGTGGGTGGGGTGATAACAACGTACATCCAAAACACTCAAACCCAAATCGTTAAGGGCCAACGGCCCCTGAGTACCGCAATCTATCAAAATATGATGGTTTCCCTGAATGACCAAAATATTAGATTGGCGCCTGCGCTTTGCAAATGCGGAGCCAGTTCCAATAAATACCACTCTTAGAGATCCATCGGTGGTGAGGGGTAGAGACTCACCATTTCTGCAAATCTCCTTAACTTCATACATAAGGCTCTCCTTTTCCTTCTCCCCGAACAGTGATCCTGTTAACAGCAAATATGAAAACCCGGCAGAGGTCAGCAAAGCCTCTT
>PCTK01000247.1:3744-4133 GCA_002786505.1 Nitrospinae bacterium CG22_combo_CG10-13_8_21_14_all_47_10
ATATTTCGAACTATTTCAACTGGTAGGGTGCCAATTAGAAGTGATGGGATTATGAATGTAAAAATAAATCGTGTTATCCCCTGAAAAGCACCTCCATGAAAGAGAGAGGGGGTTAAAAATAATTCAAATAGACTTCCTGTTACCGAACTAGCATCCATAAAGAAAAAGCTTGTTGAGTAAATCGCTATTGCTGCCGCCAAAAATACAACCGTTGAGATGATAACGAGTAATGCTATCAATAAAATTTGATAAATACTTGTATGGATAAGAAAAGCATAAATACCCAAACACACAATTCCAAAAACTATATCGCCAAGAGCAGAAACATCAAATGACGATGTTGCAATTCTGACAAGCAGATTTTTGGGCGAGAGCAAAAAGCGATCAAA
>PCTK01000112.1:0-13236 GCA_002786505.1 Nitrospinae bacterium CG22_combo_CG10-13_8_21_14_all_47_10
CGAAAAACAGATTCGCCGGAAACAGGGTATCGCCCTGGCACATCAGGCAGGAGCGTTCGATGATGTTTGCCAGTTCCCGAATGTTTCCGGGCCATCGGTATTTTTTCAACAAGGTCACAGTTGCCGAATCTATCTTAATAGGGGAACGGGAGTTTTCCTGGCAAAACTGGTTCATAAAATATTCCGCCAACAGCGGGATGTCATCCTTTCTTTCGCGCAAGGGGATAAGAACCAAGGGCACCACATTCAACCTGTAATACAAATCTTCGCGAAATTCCTGGTCCTGAATCCGGCGGCGGATGTCCCGGTTGGTGGTGGCAATGACCCGCACGTCAACAGGGATAGGAGCCCTGCCACCTACCTTATCCACCTCATGCTCCTGTAAAACCCTGAGAAGTTTGGCCTGCAAAGGCAGGCTCATCTCTGTAACCTCATCCAGAAGAAGCGAACTTCGGTGCGCCAGTTCAAACTTCCCTTCCTTATTTTCCGTGGCCCCTGTGAATGAACCCTTTTCATGACCAAACAGTTCGGACTCCAGCAAGCCCTCGGGCAAAGCCGCGCAGTTGACCGCCATAAAAGGTTTATCAGCACGGGGACTGCATTGGTGTATATAGCGCGCAAACAATTCCTTTCCAGTTCCAGTCTCTCCCATAATAAGAACAGTCGATTTGCTGTAAGCAACGTTTTCGGCAAATTTCAGGAGCTTTTTCATTTCTTCATCCTGAGTCACAATTCTTTTTGTGACTGAGGAATCAACCTTTTCAATAACCCCTGAAGGACGAACAGGAGGAATATATGCCTGCGGATTTAAAAACGCGCGCTTCACGGTGGAAACCAGAACATCCGCGGAAAACCCCGAACCCTTTATTAAATAATCAAAGGCCCCTTCTTTCATTGCTTCCACCGCATTGTCAATGGTTCCGTAAGCCGTCATCATGACCACCGGTGTTTGAGGTGAGCGCTCCTTGACCTCACGCAACAATTCCAACCCATTTAGTTTCGGCATGCGTACATCCGTCAAAACCAGGTCGAACACATGGTTATCAAACTGTTCCAATGCCTGTTTGCCATCTTCCGCACAGACGAGTTGATAATTCTCACGCTGAAGGGTGGTTTCTAACGCAATTCTCATTTCGGATTCGTCATCGACGATCAGAATTTTTTTGGGAACATTATTTTTCATCGAAGTCCTCATCCCAGCAGGGAATCTTAACTTTGAAAGCAGTGCTTTTGCCCTTTTCGCTCACGGCTTCTATCGTACCCTGATGAGCTTTGATAATATTGTGCGATATGGCCAACCCCAAACCCGTTCCCTTATCCTTGGTGGTAAAAAAAGGATTAAAAATTTTGGCGAGGTCCTCGGCAGAAATGCCCCCACCCGTATCGGTAACCGTAACTGAAATGAATTTCCGGGCTCCCGCATCTCTATCATTTTCTACCATCGGTATAAGGGCCTTTCGGGTTTGTATGCGCAACTCCCCTCCATCCGGCATGGCCTGGGTGGCGTTACGGATTAAATTAGGGAATACCTGACGCAACAATTCCCGGTCACCATTCGCAATCATTTCTTCTTTACCAAAATCACGGACCACTTTAATATTCTCCGGTACCTGGACACCGTCGAGACCATCCAGAAGTTGCGATAATAAAAGATTGATATCGCATTGCTGGCGCGATGGCTTGGACGATTTTGCAAACAGCAGAAGTGTGGATATGATACGGTCCATGTTCTGCACACTCGCCCGGATATGCTGAACCAGTTTGGCTTTCTCAGGATTTTCTTCCAGGTCTTTTTTGAGTAATGAAGCAAACAATTCGATACTGGCCAGCGGATTCCTGATTTCATGGGCAATTCCGGCCGCCATCTCTCCCATTTCCCTAAGCCTCTGGTTGCGATGAGCCAACTCCTCCAACCGGCGCAGGTCTGTCCTGTCCTGCAAGATCAACACGGTTCCTATTTGGCCACCATGATTGTCCCACACGGGCGAGGCGGAAACACGGGCATGGATTATTTTTTTACCCGGAGTAGTAATATCCTGATCCCGGCTGACCGTTTCCCCGCGATTTTTCTCAAGTCGGGAAACCATGTTTTCAAACAGGTCAAACGGAAAAGTTTCTTTCAGGGTTTTCCCTAAACAGTTTTGCGGCTTTAGTCCGGTCAGGGTCCCGGCAGTCTGGTTGAAGGTCGTGATCCGTCCTGACCGGTCTACCACAATAACCCCGTTGGTGAGGCTCTCAAGAATATCGTTTAAATAATTTTTAACTTCCTCTTTTTCAACAAGGTTTTTTTTCAATTCCTTGTTTTTGTCTGCCAACTCCAGGTCAAGTTGTTTCACCCTAACCTGCAAGTGATCATAGGAACGTTGCAGTTGTTCGGTGACCTCGTTAAAGGCCGCCATATTTTTTATGAGGGCTTCAATCTCCCTGCTGTTTTCTTTGCCTGCATTTGTCATGAACGAAGAACCTCAGCTGGCGTAAAACCCCTCCCAGGTTTTTTTACCTCGCAAGGGTAGAACTTGTCATATCTTTTTGCTACAGGAAAAAGTTCAGCTTGATGGGTCATGGTTATTTGCCTGCACGGCGAGTGGGTGGCTCCTTAGGCAGGGTAAACGAAAGATACAGTCTTATTATAAAATAAAATCATCCTTCTTTTAATTGTTTTTCCCATTCTTGAATTTTAGCCTTGGACTCGGCCGCTTGCCGGGTAAGGTCATCCGCATTTTCGTTTTTCACCAACCGATTTAAGCCTTCCGTGACCTTTGAAGGATCACCGAGTTTCTCCAAGCTCTCGATCATAATAAAGTCCGCCCAATCCCGGATCGGGTTATCAGGAAAAAGTTCCTTGGCCGATTTCAACGCTTCCAGAGCGGGGCCGAAACGGTTTAATTTATAAAAGGATATGCCCAATTGATAATAGGCCTTCTGAAGGTATTCGGGAACCACTCTTTCCTGACGGTCATAAGTCTCAATCGCCTTTTGATAGGATAGCGCGGCGTCTGCCAGTTGGTTCATGTCCGAATAAGTTTCCGCGATTAGAAAATGAACCTCCGCCTTGTCTTCAGCCTTCGCCAGCAATTCTTCGTAAGCATTGACGGCTCCTGTAAAATCTCCCTTCCCTTTCAGGGCAGTTGCCAATAGCTTCATAGCAGTTGGAAACCATTTACTCCGGGGGTAATTTCTCAGAAAAGTCCGCCCAACTAAAAGGGCCTCATCATAGTTTGAATTTTCCAGGTGAATTTTTCCCAGGTTGATAAAAACCCGATCCTGATATGTTTTCTGGGAATCCACAACCTTCACTTTTTCATAGAATTTGACAGCTTCGGTAAACATACCAATAGCCTGATAAGCTTCTCCCACCTGAAGGAGAGTTTGGGGGTTATTAATATCTCCTATGGGAAGACTGACAAAGTCGCTGTAAGAATAAAGAATGGGCAGGTTGCCATCCTGCTTGGCATATTTGTCAACCAGAGCAATAAGGGCTTGCCGGATGTAACGATCGGCTTCCTGAAAGAACCGGGATTCGGGCCCCAGCGGCAAAAGCTTTTTAAATTCTGCTATTGCCTTAAGATAGTTCTGCTCCAGCAAATAAGCGATACCCCGGCTCAAGGTCACTTCCGCAAGAATATCAACACTCCGGGCCTCGGCAAATATTTTCTCATAGGTTTTAAACGGTTTATAATAGGGGCCCACATCAAAAACAATATCCGTAATTTTCAAACGCGGCTGATGGACTCCAATATCAGCCATACGGACTTTTCCATACTGGCTTTCCGCAGTTTCCTCCCGGACTTCGTTGCCCTCTTCATCCAAAACAGGCTTGCCCTTGTCATCCCGCTTCAAATCTCTTCTTTTTGCGGATTCATCGAAAACAGACAATGCATTCTGATAATTCGCTTCCACAATAAAAGAATCTCCGATTCGGTTGAGAGCTTTATGCGCATTTTTGGAAGCCGGATCTAAATTCAAAAGATCAAAATAATGTTTTCTGGCTTTCTCGTAATCTTTTTGAGAAAAGTAGATTTCCGCCATGGAAAAATTGATTTCGGGCTTCTCATTGAGTTCGCCGCGCCAACGTCTGGCCGCGGTTTCAAAAATCTTTAGCGCGCGGGGGTAGTCCTTTTTCTCAAAAAACTTGTTCGCGATTTCAAAAATTCCCGCCTTGGCTTCAATATTTTTGGGAGATGCTCTAAGTATCGCCTGAAATGCATCAAAAGCCTCATCCAAACGATCTTCTTTCATCAGCATTGCGGCCAGGTTATTTTTACGAACTTCATTATAAAGGCTTCCCGGCCTTGACTTCAGCCCTTGATTGTAAAGCGTCCTGGCCTCCAAATCATAACCAATTTCATCAAAAATACTGGCCACCTTCAACAGAGCATGATCGTAAAATTTTGATTCAGGAAATTCTCGCATCGCAAGTTTGTAAGAAGCTAAAGCCCTATCAAAAACAGGGTTCAATTCTCTGAAAGTGATGCGATATTCTGCCTCCGCTTTCAAATAAAAAGTATGATCAAGGTATTTGCTTTCGGGGTATTTTGTCGGGAACTCCCCGAGCAGTTTCGCCGCAGTGGGGTACTTTGCCTCCTGAAACTCTTTCAAAGCTTTCTGGTAATCCTCCCAGCCGCTCTTTTGCTTTTCTTCCTGGGATTTTGCAATCAGTGCCTGGGCTTCCTTCGGGCTATAGCCCGCCAACCGGGCTTTTTTGGGCAGGGGTGCCTGCTCAGGATCCGGTGCGGCAATTGGCGAAACCTCGGATGCCCGGCCAGGCTTTCCAATCCGGGTCCTCAAAATTGGCCGATCCTCGCCTTTGATGTCTAAAATGATCTGTGGCTTTTGCGGATTTATAGAATGAAAAAACCGCGTATTAGAATTTTTCAACATAAAGGTTATTTGCAAATCTTCCCCGGAGGGGCGAACTGCGTATTGCTCCAGGTTTTTATCTCTGAACAACCTGCCCTTTAATCTGGGACCCTTTGCGGTGTTCGGCAGGATTAACGTGATTCGCTTGTTGGCAAAGTCCGCCTTGACCTGATATGAAACCGGCTCTGTCAGATTGATGAGAATTCGAGTATAAACGGGGTGTGGTCCTATCCTTATAGTCGAAGCCATTGAGGGCCGAAACGGTTCGGACTCGAATTCCTGAGCCCAAACCCGTTTACAGGACATCTGCACCCCTAAAAGGGGGAGCAAAAACCATACAAGGAACCTGATAGAATTAAAAAAGATAACCATAGTTTTTGACGTAATTGCTTTTTTATGTATTATAGAGCAAAAACTATACCAACCCGGTTCCCGAAACCTGCCTTCAGGGATCGCAGTAGGGCTAAAATCTAATTTTTAAACAGGTTTAACCGATAATATACTGTAAACAGCTCGAGTAATTATTCGACCATTTCCCAGAAAACATGACCTTTGCACAGGAAATAGTCGAAAATTTGACAGGCTTGTAAAACCCGCATTTTCAGAAAACGAGCAAATAATGAGCCCCACCAAATACGAAAAACTGCGATGGCAGGAAGCAGAAACTGTCCGGAATCTCCTTAAAAAGCAAAATTCGTTACTGGGCGATTCCCTTGAAAACCTCGACCACCTCATTTATCTGCAGAAAAGCATAAACCTTCTCAGCCTGGAGGAAATTTGCCGGGTACTGGTGGAAAAACTTCCCTTTATTTTATCTGTAAAATATTTCACATTTTTTCTTTTTGATAAAAACCGGCACAGGCTAAACCTCGCGAGCCACAATCACCCTGACATTAATGAGACGTATTCTTTATATCAAAATGAGTCGCCTATCATGAGGGAGGCAACAACATCGGGGAGATATATTTTTGAACAGGATTTTTCTGCCTCACGTTATTTCCGGGGAAGGAAAAACCCGCTCTTTTCCAGTAAATTTTTTGTTACCATTCCGTTGATGATCGAAAATGAAATCATTGGAGTCCTGAACCTGAACGATAACGAGAAGGGAGTTTTCAATGTAGGGGATCTGGATTTTGCGTTGAACGTTTCCGAGTTTGTTGCCCTTTCCATAAGCAACGCCATGTTATATGAGCGGGTAAAAAAACTTTCCATAACAGACGGCCTGACAGGTTTGGACAACCATCAGCAAATGCAAATACTCCTGAAAAATGAAGTGGTGCGATGCCGGAGGTATAATTCTCCGCTTTCAGTAATCATGATGGATATCGACCATTTTAAGGGGGTCAATGATACCCATGGGCACCAGAAGGGTGATGAGATTTTATTGGAATTTTCCGCCATTATAAAAAAGGTTTGCCGGACCAACGATGTGGCCGCCAGATATGGAGGAGAGGAATTTTTTCTGGTCCTTCCGGGAACCCCGATAGCGGGAGCTTTGCATATCGCCGAACGTATTCGCGAAGAAATGGCCAGTCGGATGTTTCAGTCCAAAGGCAAAGAATTTAAAGTAACAGTGAGCTGTGGAACCGCGGAATTTGACCCCACTCGCATGGAGGGGTCGGAAAACTTGATTAAAGTCGCCGATCTCGCTTTGTATAAAGCCAAACATGAAGGAAGAAACCGAACCATTCAGGGCTCCACCGATGACCTCCTTGACACTTGACTGGTTCCGGTCTTTAAAGAACCTGCCTTCCCTGCCGGAACAGATTGATAATGTTCTCATGGCTACGGGAACCTCATCATCCATGGATTACAGTATTGTAGAAATGATCCAGTACGATCCCGCGATGGCCGTGGCTGTATTGAGGGTCGCCAACACGCCCATGTATGGTTACCCTGGGCAAATTTCTTCCCTGCAACAGGCGGCAGGATTACTGGGCCCGGGTGCAATTAAAAATATTATTTTGCGTACCCCTATAATTGAACGGTTTTCCAACAATTCCTCGCAAGTGTTCCCCATTGACCATCTTCAACTATGGCTTCACAGTGGGGTAACGGCGGCTATATCGGGAGGATTGGGAAGATTTATTGGAGGAATGGAGTCCGATGTCAGCTTTACCTCCGGATTGATTCATAATATCGGGATTATTGCTTTAACGGTTTATTTTCCTGAAAGGTATGCCAAAGTCCTGGACGTTATGGACAAAAACCAAACCGACCTGATTGAAGCAGAAAGACAGACCCTGGGCTTTTCCCATCCCGAAGTAGCTGGAGAAATGATGGAGGCATGGGGCTTCCCCTCACAACTTTCTCAGGCCATTCTGCAATACACGGAACCGGCAAAAAGCAAAATGAACTGGGAAATCGCCGCCGTTGTGGCCCTGGCAAAATCACTTGCCTGCGAATGGGGTTTCCCAAGTGGTTTAAAAGGTTTAAAAACGCCCGAACGAGAAAGCTTGCAGGCCCTGCTTGGGCTTTCTGCAAAGGAATTAAAAAGTTGGGAACCTCAATTGAGAAAGTATGCTGAGTTTTCTTTGGATACGATGAAAATTGCTTAGGGAAGGACCGACTGTTATAAATCCGGCCCCATAAGGCGGATAAAATTCTGCAACAGCTCCGGATCAAAGTCATTTGCCATCTGCTTTTTCATGATAATCAGAGTATCGAACGCGCTTAAAGCTTTTTTATAGGACCTCCTCGTTGTCAAAGCATCATAGACATCCATGATTTTGCAAATTCGTGCAAACAAATGGATTTCATTGCCGATTTTCCCGATTGGATAGCCGCCTCCCTTGAATTTCTCATGATGCTCCGAGGCCATTCGCACCACATTGCTGGCAAAACAATGCATCCCGGAAAGAGTTTTTGCCCCTTCAGTGGTGTGAATTTTCATTTTTTCAAACTCTTCATCGGTGAGTTTGCCATCCTTGTTGATCAGGGCATAATCCACCTTCGCCTTGCCGACATCGTGCAACATGCCCCCTAACGATAATTCCCGTGTATCGTTTTTGGGCATCTTGCTTTTCACACCAAAAGTCATGCAATACAATCCCACATTAACGCTATGGGTATAAGTGTAGTAGTCCTTGCTGGTTATTTCTGTGATTCCGTGAAAACCTGCCTCAGCGGTAGACATACACTCTTCCATCATTTCCATGACTTCTTCTGAAGTTTCCAGGATCTTTTCTGAGGTGTTATTATCAAAAAACTCTTTCATCACCCCTTTGGAAACTTCATAAATCTTCTCGGTTTTTACCTTCACGGGAATATTCGGGTTAGACATCACCGCCCTAAGGGACCTGGTGGCATGGCTATAATATTTGAACAAGTCCTCTTCGTGAATGTAAAAGTCCTGATCCGTCCCCTCTTCCAGAAGCCGTTTCACCTTTTCCTGGTGCCTGGGCTCAGTACTGGCAAACTTTACAAATTTATCGGTGCCAAAGCTTTCCGTTTTATAGAAAATATCAAAAGCTTCCCCCCCACCCTTTGCGAGGAATTCTATATTGATTTCCCTGAATTTGCCTTCTTCCGTTACGGCGCCCACGCTATCCTCGCAAAATAAACTAAATCTTTCCCCCTGGCCGCATGCATAAATATCAATGCTGATCGCAGGAAAATTCTTAACAATTTTGTTTCCCGATTATAAACCTTTAGGAACCTAAAAGTAATGCCGTATTGCCATTTAAAATTTTAAACCCTTTCCTGCAACACGCAGTCCGGCTAAAACAAAAAACCTGTAACAATTTATATTTCATAGCCTTCCAAGAATATGGATCACTGAAGTATTAGACTTTGCATGAAAAAAATTCTTTCAAAAAATGCAAAAAAACAGGGTTCCTCAGAACGTGGATTTCCCGTACACTTCATCAATTCCAGACAGAAAATGTATGATCGAGGATGTGCATCCCAATAAATCTGGCATGGACAGGCTTTCTCCCGGCTCATGCATTCTGGCATCCGGGTCGTACGCTCCCAGACAAAGGGGATGGACATTTCCTAAAGCCTCCATGAGCTTTGCAACAAATGGGATCGTACCTCCACACCCGTAAAGACAGGCCTTCTCCCCAAAACCTTTTTCCAGAGAGTCCAGTATCAGGGAAAATACTGGATGCGCGATTTCTGTCATCCAGGGAGAAGCACCTTTGTCAGCCTGGATGCTCAACCCAAACCCCGGCAAAATATTCTTCTCAAGATGGGACAGGAGTGCTTCTCCCGCTTGTTTTTCATTATTGCCGGGGGCTAACCTTATTTCCACCCAGGCCCTCGCAGACTTTTTCTCGAAGGGATACGCCGATAAATCATGATCAACTCTAAGGGATTGCACCCGACCCATTCCCGCACCAGGATTTCGTAATTCCTCAAGCCTGGGATGCCAGCGACCATCAGAAGCAATGAGGACATCAATCATACCAGCCAATTGCAATTCCGGAATAGGAACCGGCCCGCCATGCACTCCCGAATGAGGATCCTGGTCAGCCGAACGCAACAGGATATCTATCGACAATGGGCTCTCACTGACGATTGCAAGTTTCATTTCCAGATGATAACGGTTTTGATCAGCAAGGATTTTTTCCAGCCTCCTTTTGAATTCTTTTAAATTACTGACACCGGGGAACGTGAGACGGGCTCCGGCCGCTCCCAGGATCACACTTCCTGTAACCCGATGACCTGGGCGGGCATTGGCAAACGAGGTTCTTAATTGTGCAATCAGCATTGAAGAAATATCTTCGGGAACCGTAAGCCGGGTATTGGGAAGAAGGCCAGCCGACTCTTTCAAAGCCGCCACAGAAGTCGGAACCCGGGAATAGCCCGCTCGCTCAGCAGTTGTCACCGGCCAGTCGGCATTGGAAATTTCCCCAACCCCCAAGGAATGATCTTCTCGAATAAGTGTAGCCAGAAGCTTATAAAGAGCGGTCTGCTCATCAATGCCACTCTGTTCTTGTTTGGCGATAACTGTCACATCCAACTGGATAATTCCACGCAGGGACGTGGTGAGACCCGGTTTACCCTGAGCCGGGTTGACCACATCGGTAATCACGACACAATGGATGCCCGTGAAAAATTCTTTGTTCCCACAAATTTGGTCTATCAGGCTATGAGAACCACTTTCCTCTTCCGTCTCATATATTATTTTAATATTGCAGGGGAACTGCTCTCTGCTTTTATTGTTTCCTGTATTCATAGCAAAATACTTGAACAGGGCATCAATGGCCATGCCAATTGAAACCACCCCGCTCAGGTCATCAGCGGCTCCGCGCCCATAGGCCCGGGACCGGTCTTCATTCCACCGCAATTGCGTTGGAGGGATTCCCCCCCATTTGTTGAAACGCCCATCATCCATATAAGGTTGCTTGTCGAGATGGGCGTAAAAAAGAACTGTCGGCTTCGCTTCCGAGACAAAAGTTTCTGCCATCAATATGGGAAACGGACTAGAGGTATTATTTATTTTGACCTCAGACAGGCCGATTTCCAGCAGATAATCACGGGCACACTCAAGGATTTCCCGCATATCGCTGGGCGTGGCGCGATCACCCTCAAACTCATTGACCCCAAAGCTTCGGCTGTCAATACCAACCATTTCTTCCAGCGCTTGCAAGTGCTTTTGCACCAGTTCGGAATCTGGACGCAGGATTTCAGTACAAAAAGAATCAAGAGGTTCGGAGTTCATTTCAGGATAAAGCGAAAACTTTGGAAATAGATTGGCGATAACTGCCAGAATTGCTTTGCTTGTCTAAAAGGGTTTTCATATTTTCATCTAAAAATTAAATACTCTAAATTTTAATGACATATCCCCCTGCTGAACATAATCGCTTAAAATATTTAAAAGATCAACCTGATGCTCCTATTTAGCCCCGTGAAGCTTTCTTTACTTACCAGAGTCCATGGTTTAATATTAGAACTCAAAAGAATTTTCGAGTCCTTGATCCGGGTTTTAGCCGTATGAGTTGTTTCCTCTGGAATTTAAGATGTTGCAAAACCTAAAAAATTTTTTCAAGCTTTGCCTGATTCTAAAAAACCGGGGCAACTGGCTCCTTATAAGAAAGTCAAAAAAACAACTCTGGGATTTTTTTATCTGCCAAAATGGTTTGATACAAAAACCCCTTTTCTCTGCCATGATTTACTGGTTTCAAATGCTCAAAGGCCTGGACATTCTGGTTTGGCGACTTGAAACCTTTGGCTTTTTGTTCAGCCAAAGGTTTGACGATAATGACAGGAAACATTTGAATAAATATTTAAAATAACCGCATCCGGTCTGCGCATTTTTTGACTTTCAGAACCGGCTGTCACTTCCACCCTTCAATAACCAGACTCTCGCATTTGAATTCCGCACTGAACAACAAAAACCTCCAGATTTCATTCCTGATTTTTTCTTCACTTTTAATATTTCTGGGTCGACAACTGGATACTGGCATCACTAATTTTGACGACGCCTATTACGCCCAAAAAGCAAAGGAGGTCCTGGAGTCCGGCTCTCTCTGGCTCATTACCTTCGCTGGCGCTCCCGCTTTTGACAACCCACCCCTGCCATTCTGGTTAACGGCTTTGGCTTTCCGCGTATTTGGGGTTTCCAGTTATGCCGCGATTTTTTCTTCGGCCCTGTTTGCAACCGGTATCGTTTTCATGACTTACCGGTTGAGCCTGTTGCTCTATAAAGATTACTGGGTCGCTTTTGCCTCAGCCTTTGTTTTGCTTTTTCCAGGAATGTTTGTCGATTCTTCCCGTCGAGGCATGGTTGACATTCCCCTGGCATTTTTTGTCACCCTGGCCTTTTACGCTTTTTTCAAATCCCGGGATTTCAAGCCATGGTATCTGATTTTCGGCCTGGCAACTGCTTGCGCCATATTGTCCAAAAGCGTTCTTGGGCTTTTCCCCCTCACGATTGTCGGAGTTTTTTTAATTCTCAGCAGGCAATGGAAGGAGATCATCAACCCCTGGTTCTTATCAGGATGTATGATTGCCCTTCTTCTGGGATTTAGCTGGCACTTCGTCAACTGGCAACACTACGGGCAAAGTTTTATTGATTCTCATTTTGGCGGACTGATTATCAACCGGAGTTTTGGTGGAACTAAAGAACCGTTTTATTTCCTGGGCTACACAAAAGACTTTTTGAAGAATTACTGGCCCTGGCTCCCTTTTACGTTGATAGGCCTGACTCAGTTTGGCAAACACGGATTTTTTAGGGAAAAAGACAGGGTATCCTTATTACTTTTCCTGTGGCCTGTGCTCACCTTTTTGGTGATGAGCACGAGCAAAAACCAGACGCTCCGTTATTTATTCATGATGTTTCCTGCCCTCGCCATTATCACTGCGAAAACCATTTCTGAATGGATGGGACCGGACAAAAAAAATCAAGCGCTGGCCATAATGACCGGGATAATCGCCGCGACCACCCTGTTCGTGAATGCCACACCCTTTCAGGTTAAAGTTACTCTGGCGCAAAATAGTAAAGAAGTTCGGGAACTGGCGCCTGTCATTAATCTCAACACTCCAGAAAACCAGGCAATTGGCAACTACCGGCTCACTCCGTCAAATCCCAGCATGGCTATACTGTTTTATTCCAATCGTGTCATGGAGTCGTCCGTTATTCGCAATCCAGAAAAGTTAATGACGGCCCTGTCTTTCAATCCGGTAAAAACGTGGTTATCCTCCATTGCGGAATTCAACAAACTAACAACTCAATACCCCAACAAGCTTTATCTGATTCAAGCCAATAACAAGTACGCTTTTTTTACTTCAATGGAAAACCGGGAAAACATCCGGTACGATTTCTCGGCAATGCGTCTACCTGTTGTCAAATAATCTTTTACCTATTCGACAATAGATAAATCTGTTCTGTAAGACCAGAAACATCCACAGACTCTGGATCTTTCCAAAGTTCTTCTGATTTCTGCCAAAAATTATCATTTCTCAGCCAGGCAGTATCCTCCGCCACGACTTTCAAAATAGTATCGGGAAATTCTTCCATAAAATCTTTCGCACGCATGACTACCAATACCTTGCCTTTAGAATTAATGAACTGTTTGATTTCTCCGGGCTGAGACAGGTTATAAGATGTTTGCCCAGTCAAAACCCCCAATTTCGCTCTTTGATTTCCCAACCGGTATACCGCTATGGGATCGGAATTCTTTTCCGACAATATTTTCTCTGAAAACAGTTTCATCGGATAACGGTTCACGTGGGGAAGCACTTCCCCGCTCAAAAAAGAAAACGCAAATACCAGGGTAATAGATAGGGTAAAAAGTTGGCTTCCGTATTGGTGCTGATTATTGAGCCTGAAAATGCCGATACCTGCCAGCAAAAATATTAATGGCAGAAGGAAAAAATACGCCGGGGTTTGATAAACCAAATCAAGAACAAAAAAGCCAATACCTGAAA
>PCTK01000112.1:13292-18584 GCA_002786505.1 Nitrospinae bacterium CG22_combo_CG10-13_8_21_14_all_47_10
CGCCAATCCATCCCCCTCTTCTCCATATCCACAAAAAACTTTGCAACCAGGATGGCAATAGCCGAGGAGACAGGTAACATATAGCGGCTATGCTCTATCCTGAGAAGGGTGAACAGAATCAAACATACCAGTATCCAGATATAACAAAAAAGAATCGACTCGTTCTCCGGGGTAAACAACAAACGGACGCGAGCCTTTATGTTATTTGTAATCTGCCTGAAGTAACCGGACACCCCGGAAACAGGGGAATAACTGCAGAACCCCAGTTGCCGTAAAACCGCCGCCAGGAGGAAAAGTATCCAGGGCTGATAATAACGAAATAATGTCCCCAAATAATAAAAGCTGAACGGGGTGTCGTGAACCAGTCTTCCTTTGATCTCGGCTCCAACAATATGATTCTTAAATTCGTCTCCGTGTAGAAGAAGCATTGTTGCAAACCAGGGAACAATCACAACCGATAAAATCACAAGGCCTTGCCCAATATGCATTTGCGACAAAGACCCTGGTTTTCGGGCTACCAGCAGAAAAACCAACGCAACCAATCCGGGGATGATAACGGCAGGAGGTCCCTTGACCATAAACCCCAGAGCCATTGCAAGGTAGAATAAATAGGCGTTTCTCTTCGCCTCAAACTCGCTTTGATACAAACGCACAAAATAATAGATTGCCAGGAGGACAAAGAAACTCATGACAATGTCTGTAGTGGCCCACCGGGAAATCTGGAAGTGCATGAAAGTAGCGGGTAAAATCAAAGTACTGTAAAAAGCAATTCGCCCCTCGAACAACCGGCCTGCCACAAGATAAAGCAGTCCGATAGTGAGACTACCAAACAGCGCGGAAGTCAGGCGGGCCGAAACCAGGCTCACGCCAAAAACCTTGTAAGAGACAGACATCAACCAGTAATAAAGGATGGGTTTGGCGAATCGTTTCTCATCGCGGTAAATAGGAGTCAGGTAGTCCCCCGATTCAACCATGTTGCGGACAGACTCGACATAATAATTTTCATCACTATGGTAAGGAGGAACCCCGCCAAGCTTGTAGGTCAAGGCCGCAAAACAAAAAACCAACCAGAGGAATACAAGTTGTTTCTCAGTGGCCTTGCTAAAGAGATGTTGAAGGGCGGTGAACATAAATCAGCGCGAAGTGAAATAAAACAGGATTTTCCAAAAAGGCTTAAAAAAAACAAGGCCCATATTCATGCGTTTCTCAAAGGTGCAATATCTTCACTTGGGTTTCAAACCATTGCGGATTGTTATTTCAAAATAATTTTCACATCAAGCCAGCGAAGGATATTCTTCTGGAACATCACAATAATTAAATAGAAGAAATAAAGCAACCATGATAATCTTCAAGGATAATCCATTATTTTTCCTCTCGTAAAAAATCAAACCTATAGGGAGTGCTGATTTATCTTGCTAAGTTTTCCTCGGGAAAAATTACCGAAAAACCCGAAGTTCCTTATTATCAAACTGCGTTCCATCGGGGACATTGTTTATAACACAGCCGTGTATACCCCTTTGAAGAGAAGTTTTCCGGGATGCCATTTGACGGTCCTGGTTGAAAGTTTTGCGCAGGATGTGGTTCGCAATCACCCGGATATTGACCAGGTTTTATGTTTTGAAAAAAAGTCCTGGTTGCAACAGCTCGGTTTCTATTATCGGCTTTTTGCCGACCACTATGACGTCGTGATTGATATGCATGAGGGAACGCGAGGGGCCGTCATGTGTTTTGTCACTCGGGCTCCCTACCGCGTTGGCCATAGATTCGCCAAACGATCTTTCCTGTACAATGTAAAACTTGATTTTCGAGACCTGAAACCCAAGCATCCCATAGACTATCAAGTCGCTCTGATAAAAAAAATGGGCGTGGAGTTTGAAGAAATTGCCCCCTCTCTACATATTTCCGAATCATCAAAGGCTAAGGCTGGTCAATTATTGCGGGCGGAAGGAATTGATGGCAACGAGCCATTCTGTATTTTGCATCCCGGCGCGAAGATTTATGATCGGTGGGAAGCTGAAAAGTTCGCCAACCTCGCCGATGCCATTTACGCCAGACATCATATGAAAATTTTATTAACCTGTGGGCCGGGACAGAAACCTATGGTCGATGAAATCACGCCAAAAATTAAAAATGCCCCCTATGCTTTCATCAACACAAACCTGCAGGAGCTTGGAGCCATAACCCGAAATTCCAGATTCGTGGTGTGCCATGATGGAGGTTACATGCATTTTGCCTCTGCTCTCGGAGTCCCTGTGGTAGGCATGTTTGGCTGGACGAATCCAGGGATCTGGCACCCTCCCGGAAACAACGCGACTATCGTTTCAAAGGAAATTGAGTGCCGACCATGCAACCTTAAAACAAGAAAAGCAGAATGCTGGAATGGCAAGCCGGAATGTAAAAGCCTCATCACGGTAGAAGATATCCTTTCTGCCATTACTGAAGTTTATCCCACAAACACTAAGGGCTAGTATTTCCCACCAGCATTTTTTCAACCTCATTCCAAACCTGGTCCACCGTTATGCTTCTAAAGGAGAACTCTCCTGGGTCCGGTTCTTCAATATTATCCTCGGGGTCAATTTTTATAACCCGGCACAAATGATCGGGAATTTCATACGGACCGGAAAAAACAAGAGGAATGGTTCCAAATAGCGCAACAACCGGAGTTTTTACAGCAAACCCGATATGCATGGGGCCTGTGTCAGCAGTTACCATAAGCCTGGCCTTCGAAATAATATTGGCATTCACTAAAATAGGCTGACTACAAACCTCCGCCGCTCGATGGGTATTGAGCTGATTCAAGATGGTGAGAGCTCGTTTTTTTTCATTGGGTCCTCCTCCTAAAATTATATTCAAGGGAGTTGCTTTAAGAATCCTGTTTGCAAGCTCACTGAAGCGGTCCACCATCCATCGCCGACTTTCAACTGCGGCCCCCAAGTTCAGATAGACATATTTATCTGGACCAAAACCTTGAGCCTGTAAAAATTTTTGCGACTTGCCCAAAGTTTCGGGATCAAAAAAAATCTCCATCTGTCCCCCATCCTGTTTCACACCAAAATTTTCCAGCATGGTCAGCATTTTTTGTATTCCATGGGCAGAGGCATTCATTTTCACCCGTTGGGATTCAGGCATCCAATTAAAACCCTGATAGCACCAGACAGGTGCCGAACGAAACCAAGGCAACATCCTTTTAAAGTTGCTGTTGGCATGGAAAATATATATAGCGTCATAATGCCTGCCAAGCATTTTTATCCCTAAGAAAGGTTGGAGATACCATTGTTCATGGTAATTAAATATTTGACTCAGGTGAGGGTTAAACCTGAACAAAGGTTCCCAGCGCCAATTAACAATCAGGTCAATCTCCCTTTCCGGGAAGGTTTTCTTCAAAGCCCTGATACCCGGAGTCCCCCACAGGCTGTCCCCCATTCCTGTTGCGCTAACCACAAGTATTCTTTTTGTCATCTGTCTATTTCTTTACAAAATTTCTTGATTTGAATCCCGGAAAATCTCATAAGCCCTGAAGCATATGAATCTTTACCGGGCAATTCTACCGTTAAACCGTCTTCATTTGAGAAGAAAGGTATAAGCAATGCGAACGGCTATAACGGAAGTCCTGTTAATTGCATTATGCTGAAAGGTTGTGATAGAGTAAACCGCAATCAAGGATTACAGACCTCCATTATTATGGACTCCCTTTTTGAAAACCCTTCACATCTTACATTCCGAGGCGGCTCCCGGTTGGGGCGGGCAGGAAATCAGGGTATTTCAGGAATGCCAACTATTACTGGAACGCGGCCACCGTGTCTCCATCGTTTACCAGCCTGGCAGTCCGCTTGCTGACAGGTGTAGCCGGTTCAGCCATCCTGATTTAAGCTATTTTCCCTTGCTTATGAAAGGGGCCTTCAGTTTGTCGGCCCTGTTATCCCTGATAAAAATCATCAAAAATTCCAGGCCTGATATTCTTCACTCTCACAGTTCTATAGATAGCTGGCTCATTGCCATGGCAGGAACGCTTTTGAATGTTCCCATGGTTCGAAGCCGGCATGTCATGATCCCGATTCGAAACCATATTTTCAACCGCTGGCTCTACGGGAAAGCACCCAGCCGAATCGTTTCCAGCGGTAGTGGCATTACAGAAATGATCTCTGAAAACTTAGGAATCTCCGCTGGCAAAATCATTGATATCCCCGCAGGCGTTAATTTTCGAAGATTTGATTTTAAAATAAGTGGGGCAAAAATTAGAGAGGAACTGGGAGTGGGACCCCATCAACCCTTGATCGGAAAAGTTGCCGTAATTCGTAGCTGGAAGGGTTACGAATATTTTGTGGACTCTGTCCCTCTGGTTTTAGAAAATTTCCCCTCTGCACGATTTGTTATCGTCGGTGACGGACCCGGGTATGAAACTATCCGCTCAAAAATCAAAAAGCAGGGCCTTGAAAATTCCATTTTTATGCTTGGCCACCGCGAAGACATTCCCGAAATCATGGCGGCGCTTGATATCCATTGCGTGGCCTCCTTCGCCATAGAAGGAACAACCCAGGTCATCCCCCAGGCCTTTGCCATGAAGACCCCTGTTATCGCGGCTCGCACAGCCTCCATTCCGCCTATCCTTGGTAATGGAGAATGGGGTATTTTAGTCGAACCTAAAAACCCGCAGGACATGGCCAATGGAATCATGAAACTTTTAAATGATCCTGAATTAGCCCAGTCTATGGCTGAAAAGGCCTATAATTTCTGTAAAAAGGAATTGAGCATTGAAAAAATGATAGACCAAACCATAGCCGTTTATCATGATGTCTTGAACGATTCTCACTCTTAACCATTTTGGTTAGCCTGTAATATGAAAATAGCCATTATCCGGCAAAAATTTGTCCTTTATGGCGGTGCCGAGCAGTTTGTGCAGGGCTATATTCATCAGCTCGCTGAAGCTGGACATGACATTCATATTTTTGCCAACCAATGGTCGCCCTCCAGCCATCCCAACATACATCTCCATCATGTTTCATCTTTTAAACTAAATGCTTTTATAAGAACCCTGTCATTTGCCTGGTTCTCAGCCAAAGCTGTAGGAAAGGAATCTTTCGACATAATTCAGAGCCATGAAAAAACCTGGAAACAGGATGTATATCGTGCCGGCGATGGATGCCATAGCGAATGGTTGGAACAAAGAAAACGTAGTCTCCCAGCTCTGAAAAGATTTTTTCTCTCCTTCAATCCCTATCACAGGTTGATTCTCAAGTTGGAAAAAACTCTTTTTGAATCGGGCCGGTGTAAAAAATTCATCGCCATTTCCCA
>PCTK01000092.1 GCA_002786505.1 Nitrospinae bacterium CG22_combo_CG10-13_8_21_14_all_47_10
TAATTATCAAGAAGATATAAAAGTATCCCCTTTTCAGGATGGTTGCAACCGGGAAAAATCTACCGTAGTCTTCTGAAATTTATAGTTTATTATTTTTCAATGGGTTATATTGTCTGCTATTGAAGCCGTTTGAGCGCTTTAGCCCGGCAAAAACTTCCCCTTAATATCGTTTAATAATTTTCAAGCTTTTTCTGTTTGCGTGAAGATGAATCCCTCAGACCTATTAAAAACACAAAACTTCTTTGGCACCTCAGAGGCCGCACTTAAAAAATTATTCGCCGACTGGGGGGTGGCAACCTACCGCGTGAATCAGGTTTTCACCTGGGTCTACCATTATCATTGCCGGGATTTTAACGAGATGACCAATCTCTCCAAATCTTTACGGTCTCAGTTAGCCGAACATTTTCATTTTTCACTCCCTAAAATCCAGAACCGAACCTTTTCCAAAGATGGGTCGATTAAATATTTATTGGAAATGAACGATGGCGCGGTTGTCGAGAGTGTCTGGATGCCTTCAGACTCCAGAAAGACTTTATGTCTTTCCACGCAAGTGGGTTGCCGACTAAATTGTTCTTTCTGTTTAACAGCAAGCCTGGGGCTGAAACGCAATTTAACAGCAGGAGAAATTATCGGGCAACATATCGCCATCAATGATGAACTTAAAGAAGAAGACAGGATCACCAATGTCGTTTTTATGGGGATGGGTGAACCCCTTGACAACTACGGACCGGTCGTCGATGCACTGCGTATTATGGTCTCCCCCCAAGCAATGAAGGTCTCAACCAGAAAGGTCACTGTTTCCACCTCGGGACTGGTTGAGAAAATGAAATCGTTTCAAGAAGAAGACCTGCCGATAAATCTGGCTATTTCTCTCAACGCCTCCGACAATGCCACCCGTGACCGGTTAATGCCTGTCAATAAAAAGTATCCCATCGAGGTATTGATGGATTGCCTTAAAAAATATCCTTTAAAGCCGCATCGAAGACATACTATCGAATATGTCCTGCTCGCGGGCATCAATGATTCGGATGAAGATGCGCAGAGACTGGCAAAATGGTTGAAGGGTGTACCCTGCAAAATCAACCTGATTCCTTTTAATGCTTTTGACTCCTCGGAATACAGGCCTCCCTCTGAGCAGAGAGTCTTGAAATTTCAAAATTATTTGATCGAACAGAATTTTTCTGCCTTTATCAGGCAAAATCGGGCAACGGACATACTCGGTGCCTGCGGGCAACTCGCAACCCAATCAGCCAGCGGAACGCTGGACCCAATGAGCAAAGTAGCTCTAGTGAACAAATAGTTATCTGAGCAGTACTCTAATTTCACAGAAATTTTATGAACAATCCAGACACTCAAACCCCTGAACTGTCCATCGTCATCCCTGTCTATAATGAAAGGAATAACCTGATCCCGCTCGAAGACAAGCTGGAGACAGAACTTGCAAAACTGAACCTGAGTTATGAAATTATTTTTATTGATGATGGAAGTTCCGATGGCAGTGCTCACTTGATCGCAGAGATGGAAAAACACAATCCCCGAATCAGGCTGATCCAGTTCGGCCATAACCACGGACAATCAGCGGCCTTTGCGGCCGGATTCAAAGCGGCACGGGGAAAAATTTTTGTCACGCTCGATGCTGATTTGCAGAACAACCCCGCCGACATCCCCCTGCTTCTTGAAATGATGCGGGACTATGATGTGGTGTGCGGCTGGCGGCATAAAAGAAACGACCCCTGGATAAAAAAGGTTTCTTCAAGAATAGGCAATGCGGTGCGGAACAAATTGAGTGAAGAAGAAATTGCCGACACAGGTTGCTCCCTGAAAGCCTTCCGGCGGGAGTGCTTTGAAAATGTCAAACTTTTTAAAGGAATGCACCGGTTCTTCCCTACGCTGATGAAGATGGAAGGGTTTCGGGTCACGCAGGTCAAAGTCAGTCACCATCCCCGGCTTCATGGCGAATCAAAATACAATATCCGCAACCGCCTGTTTTCCTCTTTTCAGGATCTGCTGGCCATCCGCTGGATGAAAAAACGAAGGATTAATTATGATATTATCAGGGAGGATTAAATGACAGCAAACCAATGGATGATCATTGGGTTTGTAGGACAAGCCCTTTTCGGTGCCCGTTTTCTTATCCAATGGATTGTTTCCGAAAAAAAAGGTGAAAGCACTTTTCCTCTCGCCTTCTGGTATTGCAGTATTGGTGGCGCAATCGTACTTTTAGCCTATGCCATCCACAGGCAGGACCCGGTATTTATTGTGGGGCAGAGCCTGGGAAGCGTTATCTATATTCGCAACCTTGTGCTCATAGATCGCAAAAGAAAATCCATGGCTTCAGTAGGAACTGATAATGAGCAAATGGAAAATTAGAATAGGCGGACTGGTTCTCATGGTATTGGGCGGATTCCTTTTTGTCTGGTCGGTGAAATATATTCAGTCCGAATGGCCGCAAATATTTGTGGGTTTACTCTCGGTATTCAGCACAGCTATGGGGTTTTCCCTGCTCATCATGCCGCTGGAGATACACGAAAATGGCACAACACCTGATTAGCTTTTTATTTACAGTTTCAAACCCTTCCCAAACAACCTTGTTTTTCCTGCTAAAAAATCAAGCCAAGCCTTTAATTAGCAACAGTTTTGAAAGTCCTTGACTTTGCCTGACCCGTATGCTATTTCTCTACATTCTTTAAGTCCTTTTGACCTTAAAACAGGTTAAAAGTTTTAGAGAATAGAGGTTTTCCATAGTTGGAAAACGGGTACTTATCGCCTTCTTTCAGGCCTTTCATTCAAGTGATGATGAAACAATCTCAGAGTCCTTTCAAAAGCACCTTTTTTAAAAGCCTTATCTGCCTTATTTTTGTTTATGTATTGGGGCATTTAACTCCGTTTCTCCCTGTTACTTCCAATCCCATTTTTGCGAATCTGAGCTTTCAGACTCTGGCCCACGCCGAAGATGAGGAGGAGGAGGAAGAAGATGAGGGAGAGGGAGAAGAAGGCGGTGGGGAAGAGGAAGCCTCTGCGGAAGAAGAAGCTGAAGATTTATCCTATCTGACCGATATTGGGCCGGCCGCAGATCACGAGTTTAAAGAATTCTCGTTTCTGGGCATGAGCAACCGCAAGCTCACTTGGGCCGCGGCTCAGCTTCATATACTGTTCGCCTCTTTCATTCTTGGATGCCCCATGTTCGTGGTCATTATGGAGGTTATGGGTGCACGCCGGACACAGGGGGTTCGCAAAGCAATTATCCTCTCAAACGTATTTTTGGCGGTTCTTATAGGCGTGGTAATAGGAATCACCGGCGAAATCATTGTCGGGATCCATCACGGTGTCTTGTATGGCCTATGGGCCTGCGCATTTGGGGCTTTATTTGTCAGCTTCCTGAACTATTTTCATAAATTAATGAATATCCGGGCATCGGCCTTTGTGGGAGCCGTTTTCGGAGCTCTGCTTTCCATGGCTCTGACACCGGTTGAGCACTATGAAGTTTCCGGAATTATTCTTGCTTTAGTCAACGGAGCCGTCGGAGGCTTGATCTCCAATGGCATCATGTTCGCCCAGTCAGATTACAAATTTGAACGCCTGGCTCACGAAATCACTAAAGTAATTGGAATTTGCTACAGTTTTACAGCACTTTCCGGAGGTCTCTTCCTCTTTGTTATGCTGGTGGCCTACCAAGACTTCATCACCTATTTAATTTCATCGTTTCCGGTGCTTTTCATGGTGGCTTACCCCACCCTGTTCATTCTGGAAACAATAATCATGTACATTTATGTGTACTCCTGGGACCCTCTGAATAAGTCCAACAAAAAGGGACGACATATTGTTACAGGCGTAATCCTGAATATCCTGGGACTTTCGCTGTTGGTGGCTCTGGATGGCCCAGCAACTTTCATGCAGACTCCGCCCAAGCCGCTGGATCAACTGATGAATATCAGCGAGTGGGATAAAATTGCCAATATGGTCTGGATGCCGCTGAACTACCACCGGCTTGTAGGAAACGGAACGTTTGGTGGTTACATGGTTTGTATCATTGGTGCATACATGTATCTGTGGTCAGACAAAAAAGAAGAACGTGAATATTATGACTGGGTCGGTTACATCGGCAACCTCATCGGTGTTGCCATCATGATTCCCCTGCCAGCTATGGGTTATATTTTCGTCCGCGAAATTTACCAGTATGACGCAACCATCGGGATGTACATCATGTCTGACCGTGAATCCATGTTCATGCTGGTTCAAGGTCTTCTGGTGGGAACCATGTTCAGCGCCAGTAATATATATATGTGGGTCAGCATGAAGCGAATTGAAAATGCCGAGAGGTTTTTCCCGGCCATGAAGTTTGGTTTCATATTGATTGTTATCTCCGCCACAATCTGGTTCACCCCAAGACGCTTTTTTGCCACCATGCTTCCAGAGCCGCATATGAATCCGGATATGGTGTTGCCGGATAATTTAGCCTTTCTCGCTTTGATGATTTCGAAAAATACAGCCGCCTTCTGTTTGGTGACCGTCACATTCATCAATTATATTTTCTATACCATTGCGACCAAGACAGGCAAGGTGCACTATGGCAAGGTCAACCCGCTGGCACCCTATGTCCTCATTTTCCTCGGTTTTGCCGACATCTGGCTGATGAGCTGGATGGGCACTATTCGAGAACTATCGCGAATGAACTGGCATGTATATAAAGTGTTTAAAGATGTGACGCCGGAAAAATTCGCGCCCAGCCTGGCTGAGTCAGGCTTTCACGTCACAACCCTGGTCTGGACCTTTTTCATCCTGATGACAGCCATCATCTGGATTGGAATCAAGTATCCCAAAACTAAAAAGAAAGAAGTCGAGCCAACGCAAGCAGAACCGCAAATGGCCGAATAAGATTTTTCAGGAGCTAATGGGTAATGAAAATTGATGTGATCATTATTGGCTTAGTTGCCGCTTTGAGTGGTCTTTATGCACTTCACAGCTCTTTTGGGCTCGCAGGGGCTGGTGCCGGGTTGGCGGTGATGATTACCTATGCCCTCCTTCTTAAAATTAAGCCAAAAAAACCTGCAGAAAAAACTTTTTTCCAGAACATTCGGTTCAAGCTCCCCATCATCATTGTAATAGCTGGAATAGTCTGGGTTGTGGCTGGCAAATTTAATTTCCCCATCTGGTGGCAGATAGAATTCGTTTCCTTCGCTTTTGTGGGTTTCTGTTTTTTTACCCTTCTTGACTGGAAAACCCTAAAGCTGGAAAAATCAAATTTTGACTGGGTGAAACGGTTGCTGGCAACCTATGCCCTGGCCTCCGGAATATTCATTGGGGTGACGGCGCAACTGCCGCAGTTTGATCCCATGCTTGAACTTGAAAAACTAAACAAACCTCCCGTTAAACTGAGCGGACTGGCTGGACCAGAAGTCATCGCCGCCGGACGCGAAGTTTTTGAAAACAACAAATGCTTCAACTGCCATAAAGTGTTCTGGGAAGGCAACTCCGACCGTGGCCCGAATCTCGGCACCAAGCAAATCGGCCTTTACCCGGAAGACTATATTAAAGAACAAATCATTGAACCTCGTAAAAAACAGTCTCCCGGTTTTGATGATCCCAAATCTGTCAAAGCCATGCCGACTTACTATGGGGAAGACTTAAGTGAAGATGAGTTGCATGCCCTCGTGTCTTATTTAAAAACCTTGCGAGACCCGACCCATATGCCGGTTGAGGGCAAATTTGGGGAGCAATGGACCTGGTGGGATGATAAAGATGTCGTGGCTGAAGGCCAACAGGTATTTGAGGGTGTACACCCCGCGACCGAAGGACTCAGTTGCGCTGTCTGTCACGGCAAGGATGGCACTCCCATGATGACTGGGGCTCTTGACTTCAGAAACGAGAACAATACCGATACCACAAAAATCGAAGGCGATCATACCGACAAAGTATTAAAAGACTGGCCCGATGCCCTGTGGTATCGCCGTGTTACCCGTGGTGTTCCCAACACGCCTATGGCTCCCTGGGGTATGATTTTTGAGCATCTTTATCTTTGGAAGGCGGAGGCCTATGCCAGGACATTCCATGATCCTCTGGAAAAGCGTACAGCCAAACGGCCTGTACCACCGGTCCCCACTAAAGAAGAAATTGAAAGCTGGAAAAGCAAGGAACTGTTCCTCGATCCCCTGCTATAAAACAATTCATAAATTCATAAAGCCGATCCCGTTGAACGGGATCGGCTTTATTTTTTTCTGTTGGACAAATCGGTCTGATAAGATGAACTTATCGTTCAACTTGTGACTCTCTGGAGATTACGATGAGTAAAATAGATGATTTGATAAAAGACAACCTGCTGGAAAATGGAACCATCCTGAATCTAAGGGATAAGTACATCGGCATCCGTGGTTGCATGGAATTAGCCACTAAAGACTCTTTAAGGAGTGTGAAACACCTCATCCTTCCGGGCAACCAGATTGCCGATGAAGGGCTGGAGGCGCTTGCAGAGTCCCCTCACCTGGGAAACCTGGAAATTCTCAATATCAATCACAATGATATCGGGGACGATGGGGCAGTTTCTCTGGCAAACTCAGTAAATTTGCCAAAATTGAAAGAAATCACCATGTTCGGCAATGTGATAGGAGATATAGGGGCGCAGGCTTTCGCTAATTCTCCTGTCAGTAAGAAATACGTCAAGCTCGACCTCTATAAAAACCAGTATACCGAGATCGGCTATAAAGCTCTCACCGAATCAGAGAACCTGAAAAACTGTGAAGAGCTTGAAGTTTATCGGGATTAACCCACTTTCTCATTCCATTGCGCAGGATCGAAAGTTTTGACCTGCAATGCATGGATGAGTTTTGGAATGCCTGTCATTTCCTGATCCAGGGCTTTGTGAACCAGCCTGACCCGGTCCATGACATTGAGATTTTCAAATTGCGGTGAAACAACAACGATGGCAAAGTGCCCGCCGCCTCCGTCCTTTTGATGACCTCGATGTCTATGGCTCTCATCGATGATCTCCACATGTTCTGCCGCGATTTTTTTTCTGAGATTATTATTGATGATTTCAACGGTATTCATTTAAATTTAAACCCTTTTTATATTAACTTGCATTACTCAGGAGGCTTTGAACGAACTCCCACGTCTGGAAAATCTTTAAACTTCTTGAGGCCATCCTGGAATTTCTGGAAAGCAGAATTTTCTTTTTCGTCGATCAATTTTGTCTGGCAACGGGCACAAACGGGTATTTTATCGGCATCATAAAACCGAATCCTGTTTTTGACTCCGCATTGAGGACAAGGTATGATGGCAAGATCGGGATCAGTCATGATTTATTTTATCAAACCTGTTCACAAGTTTAAAAGTGTTCTTATAAATTTTCTATAAAATGTTTTTTTTTCAACAACTCGGACCCAACCAGAAAATTCCTTTGGTGACCAAACTTGCCCTGGTTTTCTGGATCATCCTAAGTTTGGCCCTTTTATCTTTTTTTGCGTTCAGCATATTTTTAATCGCCCTGATGGTTGGCCTGGTTTTATTCACGGCCAACCTGTTCCAGAAAAAAAAGAGGCCGGGTGCCATCCTTAATTCTGACTTCCAAACCCGGCCCTATTCGCCACCACCCCGCAATATTAAGGATGATGACGTTATAGATATCTAACCCGCAATATTGCATGAATATTCCCATGTAACGAAGCAGTTATTTTCTGGGTCGCTTATAAATATGTGTGGCTTCGCCGTAAAACACTTCAGCAGACTCCATGATTGTTTCAGAAAGCGTTGGGTGAGGGTGAATGGAGCGCGCCAGATCTTTGGCTTTCAAACCATTATCAACGGCCAGAACTCCTTCACCAATCAACTCCCCGGCCCCAACTCCAGATATTCCCATCCCCAGAACTTGTTCAGTATCTGGATCAAGGATTAGTTTGGTCACTCCATCCGGTCTGCCAAGAGTCTGGGCTCTTCCCGATGCCGCCCAAGGAAATTTAGCGACTTGAACCCTCTGGTTTTTGCTTTGGGCTTCTGTTTCTGTCAAACCGCACCAGGCGATTTCGGGGTCCGTAAAAACCACAGCAGGAACACTTCGCCTTTTTCGGTTGGCAGTTTCACCCGTAAGAACTTCGACAACTTCTTTTCCTTCGGAAGATGCTTTATGCGCCAGCATAGCCCCACCTATCACATCCCCAATAGCAAAAATGGAAGGCTCATCGGTCTGAAATCGATCATTCACCTGAATAAATCCATTTTCATCCGTCATGATGTTTGTGGATTCCAGGCCCAAATCTATCGTGTTGGGTTTTCTGCCTACCGCTACCAGAATTCGGTCATAACTTCCAGCTTCCACATCTCCAGCAAATTGGACCGTAACTTGATCTTCATTTAACGCGCAGGAAACAACCTGGGTATTTAAAAAAATATCCTTGAATTGAGATTTAATCCTGGAATATAAGGGACGAACCAAATCACGATCGACCCCGGGCAATATGTCACCCATCATTTCCACAACCGTCACCTGACTGCCTAGTGCGCCATACACCGTTCCCATCTCCAACCCAATATACCCACCGCCAACCACCAGTAAACTCTGAGGGATTTCTTTCAATTCCAGCGCCGATGTCGAGGTCAAAGTCCGATCCCCCATACCGGTAAATAACGGAGGACAAACCGGTATGGACCCTGTCGCCAGAATGCAGTGATCGAAAAACATTGGCCCTTTACCGTCAATAACCAGATTATTTCCATCAAGAAACCGGGCTTTCCCCGCTATAAACGCCACCCCCCGTTGTTTGCAAAGAGAACTAAGTCCATTGGCCATTTTACTGATGATTTCCTGGTTCCATTCACGGATCCTCCGCAAATCAATTTCAGGAGGTTGAAATTTCAAACCACAAGCCTCTGCATTCCGTGTTTCCTCAATCAATCGTGAAATGTGAAGCAGGGATTTGGACGGAATACAACCTCTATGCAGGCACACCCCGCCCGGCTTGAGATTTTCATCAATCAGGGTGACATCCATCCCCCTGTCTGCCGCCAGGAAGGCGGCGGTATAGCCTCCTGGCCCAGCGCCAATAACGACCACTCTTTTTTTATTCATAAGGTTAAATCAATTTCTTTAATTAACGGTGTCTTTTGCGGCTCAGTTGCTCCCAAACCCTTGGCCCAGCTTTGGAACCCACCTTACCAAACATATAATGAAAAAGTTTTTGAGCATCCTGTTTGCCAACATGTTTGCCAACAAGCCGGGAGACAATGGATTCTTCTATCTGCAAAAAGGGTTGCAATTGCTTGCCAACCTTTTTCACAATCTGCAGGTTGCTGAGGTCAGACGCAGGTTTGGCTGGGGAAACCAACCCAGTGCCTTTTCGATTGATATTTTTAGAGACCAAACTTTCTGTTTGACCTAAAAGCGGCTTCTTGTTTAAGTCTTTATAACCTATAAAATAGGCCAGGGCGAATCCTGACTCCGCAGAACTCAATTCCTCAAGATCGCTTCGGACCCTTGCAATCAGATTTTCCGGGTCCACGTCCCCGTTCCTCCATTGCCAGATATTTTCGACTTTTGAAACCAGCAATCCAAGGTCGGCAAGATGCCGCAAAAAGGATTCGGTAATTTCCTCGCTCAGATCATCAGGGACGATGAACTCGACAAAAAAACTTATCCACTCAGGCAAGCTCATAGTGTTTGAATAATTTTTTTCCATAAATCATCTTTCGTGAGCCCTTTAAACCAAATATCCAGGCACTGATATTTTTCAGAGATCCGCGTGTTTACTCAAACGCTTTTGAAACATTTCCCTCCAATCCTCTGACAAAGCCGGAAGAGAAATCAATTCTTGCATGTGCTGAATATTAGCCCCTCCTTTACGCAAAAGAGCATTAGCCTTTTCAATTGAAAACTGACCTGCATGAATTCTTTTCATGAGCGCGCCAGCCTCTAACAAACCGGGTCTGAGAACCCGAAAATAGTAACCGCTAAAACCTGTTTTTTTAACGGCGCAGGCCATAGTCTGATCGTTAAAAACCTTATTCAGTTTATGACACGGCTGGCGGGGTTGTGAAACCTCAATTTGGGCCGAACCTATCTCAAAAATATCACCAATATTGATCTCCCTTTCAGGCATACCCGTCAAGCTCAAGTTCTCTCCAAAAGAGGCGGGCAAAATTTCACGTTGTAATTTATCACTCCAATAGGGAAAGTGGTCAATGCAGTAGGCGCATACAGCCTTATCCTTCCCTCCATGAATTCGGGTATCGCCAACACCATCCCCCTCAAATCCAAGATAATCCAAAAATACAGGCTGGGAAACGGGCACTTTAAAAAATCCTGACCTGATTTTTTGGGGGCTTCCATCTAATGAAACATGGGCGGGAAAGGCAATGTTAATAGAAACGATCTTCAATTACGGTTGTTTTAACCTCCGAATTCTAAAAATCCGTCAAATTTAAATTTGGCGGATACTTTAACAAATAAAACAAGATAAACACTAACGGTTTAATGAGGTGATGTGGGTAGTTTATAGAATTGAAAACAGTCTCTACCACTATTTTTTGCCAAATAAAGAGCGTCATCAGCACACTTTATCAGGCCTTTTGAATCCTTTGCATGTTCGGGAAACAAACCAATACCTACACTCATTGTTATAGTGAGCTCATGTTCATTAATAAAAATTGGAGGCCGAATTTTATCCAAAAGTTTTTGCGCCAGTTTTCCGGCATCTTTATGGCTGGAAATTTCCGGCAGGAGCAGAATAAACTCATCTCCACCCAAACGGGCCACGGTATCCTGCTGACGCAAACATTCTTTCAGCCGGTTGCCCACCTCCTGCAAAAGTTTGTCCCCAACATCGTGCCCCAAGCTATCATTAATTTGCTTAAAGTGGTCAAAGTCGATATACAACAAACCCACCAGGCCATTATTTCGTTGAGCCTGAAGCAATGCCATTTCCAATCTGTCATGTAATAAAATTCTATTAGGCAGACCCGTTAGGGAGTCATGATAAGCCATGTCTCGCATGGCGCTTTCAGTCCTTTTTCTTTCCAATTCCGCCCCGGCCCGTGCCGCAAATATTTTAAGTATGGAAAGGGTACGTTTTTTATCCAGCATGGGTTTGTCATCCATGACTGCCAAAAATCCGATAATTTTATATTGTGAGTCAAAACAGGGGACCCCAGCATAACTGACAATTCTAGCAGAGAACATGCCATGAAATTTTGGATACGATTTTTCAATATTTCTTGAATAAAATGCCAGCATTCCCGCCAGAACTTCTTCCCCAGGGGTATCCATTGCATTAAAATTTTTCTTTTCAACAAAATCACCATTTCCCCAACCGGCAAGGGTCGAACACTGAAATTCCTTAAAATTGAGGGATTCATTAACGAAAGCATATTTCACCGGAAGTGCTTTAGCCAGGTGACGGACCAATGACCGGAAAAACTCATCACCTACCCTGGAAGAGGTGCCTTCTACTATTTCCCTGAAAGCTTCTTCCTCAATCTGGCGCTTAATCTCCCCTCCAATACTGGCAACAACGGCTTCTAAAATAGACTTTTCATTTTCTAACCAAATCCGGTCAACACTTTTTGAGCCCAAAGCTACAAAACCCCAATAATTAGAACTTATTTCCAAGGGAATTATAAATAAAGACCTTATATTTAAATGTTTAAATAATTTTCCTGGAAAATTAGACCCTTGCTTTTCACGAGTCAAAACGGATTGTTTCTTAACCAAAGGTGGATAAACTTCTTCGATACCCAATTCCGCATAGCTTTGTTCAGCTTTAGGACTAATTCCCAATAAACTGCTTTTATCAAGCCAGATAAACTCAAGACTGCATTGTGGAATTTTCCCGGAATTCCGGGAATGCTTAAAAATAAAAGCCCCTTCCAGATTTGCGGTTTTTCCCAATTCCTCCAGAGCCTCGCTGATAGCTGAATGGAACTCAGGAACCGTCAATAATTTAAAGGTCGCGTTTGAAACACCTTGCAATAATTCACCTTGAACCTTAAGAGAGTGTTCAGCGGCTTTCCTTTGTTTCTTCTCATCTTGAATTTTTATCGCGGATCGTATAGAACTGGCCAAACCCTCTACGGAAAGGTTCGACTTGTTTATATAATCTGTGGCCCCCGCTTTCATAACTTCCACAGCTTTCTCCTGGTCACCCTGGGCAGTCAAAAATATTACCGGAGTAGTAATATCCTGTTTATTTAAATGTTCAAGTATTGAGAGTCCATCCGTTTTTCCCAAATGAAAGTCCAGAAGAAAAATATCGTGTTCGCCGCTATCTATAAGGGGGATGGCCTCTTCGCTCTTTGTCACATAGTCCAAAAACAATTTAGATTCCGGCAAACCTTCCTTCAGCATCTCTTTGACCAGGAAAATATCGTCTTCGTCATCATCGACAACGAGCACTCTTAACGGTTTATTTTTCATCGCAAATTGAGAAAAGGTCTGGCATTTAGAAAATATTAGAAACCTGTGTATACAGTCCCGATTTCACACGATAACTCAAATGCCCTTGAATATCAATACGAGGGTCAGGGCATCCAAAGGTATAAAAAATAGGGACTTAAGGTACTTTTATCCAAACCGAGATTTAAATTAATAAGGCTAAAGGCAGGAGATTGCGGAGAAATTGAATAAAGATTAGATTTATAATCCCCTTCACGCTGGTATGTAACAACCTTCAGGTGGGGCTTCTCAAGTTTAAGCTTAATCCGATCAACAGTATCCGAGATATAACCAATCCGGTCAATGAGATTGAGTTTCATCGCCTGCTGTGAGTCAAAAACGCGTCCATCAGCAAGAGGTTTCACATCTTCCAAACCAAGTGCGGTTCTGTTTTCAGCAATAATGGTGACAAATCGGGTATGAAAATTATCAATGGTGTCTTGAAAAAGTTTTCGTTCCTCATCGGTGAAAGATCTAAATGGAGACATGAAATCTTTTTTATCTCCAGACTTCACAACTTCCCAATCCACACCTATTTTTTCCATCAGGTTTTCCAGGTTAACTTTTAGCGCTATCACACCAATGCTACCAATCAAGGAAGTAGGATGCCCAGCAATTTCATCCCCGGCAAGGGCCACATAATAGCCGCCGGAAGCGGCAAGATCCATAATATGAACATAGATTGGAATTCCATGTTTCCTTTTATAAGTCACTAGTTCATGCAATATGATATCGCTGGCAGTCACCGTGCCGCCAGGACTATTGACCTTAACCAAAAGAGCCCTGATGTCGTCATCCTTCTCTGCCTTGGAAAGGATTTCGCGGACCTGTTCCACCATTCCCAATTCTGTCGTAGCACCCGTGAAGGCATGATCTTTTTTATTGTGGATCACTCCCTGCAAATCTATCAGGAGTAATTTTTCAGGCCCCTCCCCTTCCAGCACCGTTTCTTCCAGAGGCCCCATAGTCGGGCCTAGTTGAATCGACGCACAGGCAGAGGCGAAGAAGACAGCAGTAAACAGAACCAAACCAGGTTTTATGTATTCTTTTAACATTTTAAAATAGTTTAAGTTAAAACACTCCAGAAAGGTTCCAAGGTATTCTGAAAGGGTTCCGGATCCGCTTCGGACTTGAAAATTTTATCGAGATTATTGCGAATCTTGAGGATGACCTCTTCATTACGCTTTTCTTTTTCCAAGGTAGCCTGCTTGGTCAAGTCATGCAAACAAAGAACAATTTCTTTAAGGTTTAAATTTAATTTTGCGGCGCGCATTTTTGTTTCCTTGCGCTGATCGACGGAGCGACCAGACCAAACTGAACTTTCAACAGACTTGATTTTATCCACATACATTTTGATAATATCATTTATCGGAATCAAAGACACTTCCTCTAAACCAGAGTCCTTCAGCTTTTTACAAAGAATATGCAGGTTCTGCAACGGGTCAATAACCTGTAAGTCAATCAATACAGATTCATCCACACCATATAATCTGCTCAATTCAGAGGGTTGAATTTTTTCAGAGGAACCGATCTCATCCTCAAGTTTCTGTTGCAAATTTGTTACTTCCGTGTCCACCGAAATTTTTGCCGCCTGGAGGTTTAGTGATACTCTTTCATCAAATTCTTCCACGCTTCTTCTTTGCAAGTGAACATCCCTGTATTTCTTTTTTAAATCCTCCAGGACACATTCAACTTCTGTATTCCAACTGGCCCTCAACTTATTAGCCCTGACGCTATCAAGCGGCACAAGATATTTAAGCCTCACTTTCCTTTCAATCGTGACAAGCCCTCTTATGAGGGAACGTATCAATCGTTCGTAAGAATCAAGCTGGGCATCCAGATGCTCTTGAGAATGCTTCTGATTGGATTTGGTAAATTTAATATTGTTCTTTTTCAAACGTACCGAATTTTCGGCTAAGAGAGAAGTGCATTTATCCCTCTCCATAATATCCAAGGTCTTATCAAGATCTTCCATAGTTAAATTTCAAAAATAGTGTTAGTGGGTTGAGGTATTAATCGGCGCTTTTGGCACAACGACACCCAATCCCATAATAGTCTTTGGCGTCACTATCCCCATAGCGGCTGGAGGATCTAAGATAAACGGGAAGACTGTTCCAAGCCCCCCCGCGAATAACGTGGTACTTTCCTTTATCTGGCCCTTTGGGGTTTTTATAGTCCCCTTTCTTATAATATTTTTTATCATACCAATCATAAACCCATTCAGCAACATTGCCCCCCAGGTCGAACACCCCATCAGGACTTTTGCCCTGATCAAAACTACCGACATCGGAAAGCACAGTCCCCTTTTGAATAAAACAACAATTGCCGAAATTGGCTCGCTCACCATTGGGAGGTTCATTGCCCCAAGGATAGCTTCGGTTCTCAATACCTTTTGCCGAACGTTCCCATTCTGCCTCAGTGGGCAAGCGTTTACCCTTCCATTCACAATATTTTTTGCAACGCTTCCATTGGAGCCCAAAAACAGGTTTGTTCACCATATCGGGCCGAGGCTTGCGATCATTCCAGCCCGTTATGGTCGGGTATTGCTTAGAATTGGCAACCAAATATTCCTCAAAATCCTTGAACGTCACTTCATATTTATCAATATAGAAGGCATCCAGATAAACCTTGTGACGGGGGCGCTCATTGGATTTTCCTACCCCTTCAGGGCTACCCATCTCGAATTCTCCTGAGGGAATATATGCCATCTCAGGATAAGGATTGGCCTCAGCCCAGGAAAAGAAGAGCAGAGCTGGCAAAATAAAAAAAAACGGTTTCATATGCCTGATTTGTTATGTTTAAAACCCACTATTTATTGAGCCTGAAAGTTTAAAAGCTTATTATAGAGCAAATAATGGAAGCCATTGTCCCGCAAACCCAACATTTCTCCCAACTTTTTATCCATGCATATATTAAAACAAATTGACCGGTTTCTGGAAAAAATTGAAGGCTACCTTATCGTCTGGATCCTGAGCCTGATGATCTTACTTTCCTTCGGCCAAATGGTACTGAGGAACCTTTTTGATATGGGAATTGTATGGGGAGACACACTACTCCGTCAATGGGTGCTCTGGCTAGGGTTTCTTGGAGCCTCAATAGCCGTGAAGCACAACAAGCATATTTGCATCGACGTGTTTTCTAATTTCTCGTCGCCTTTTTGGAAGCGAACCATAAAGGCATTCTCCAGGTTCTCAGCTGGCATTATCAGCTGTTTTCTAACTTTGGCGGCGTGGTCATTCATGCAGTTTGAAAAAGAATCCCAATCCACTCTTTTCCTGGATATTCCCGTCTGGATATTCCAGATCATTCTGCCTTACAGCTTTCTGCTTATAGCCATACGTTTTATAATTAGTGGCTTTGAAACTGTTTTTATTAAAAACGACTCAGGACAAGCCTTAAAATGATCGCCCTGGGAATCATTCTACTGGCCTTGTTGGGAGTCCCCCTTTTTGCAATCATTGGCCTCTCAGCCCTGGTTTCGTTTTACAACGCGGAGATAGATTCTGCGGCAATATTTATTGAACTATACAGGGTAGCCAGCAATCCGACACTCATCGCCATTCCTCTTTTCACATTTTCAGGTTTCATTCTCGCGCATGGCAGGACTCCCGAACGTCTGACGAGAATCTCCCAGTGCCTATTGTGCGGTGTTCCCGGCGGCATTCCCCTGGCTATTTTGATCACCTGCGCATTTTTTACCGCTCTTACAGGAGCTTCAGGGGTCACAATCATCGCCTTGGGCGGCCTGCTCTACCCCCTTTTATTAAATGAGAAGTACGGTGAAAAATTTTCCCTGGGGATGATCACCTCATCAGGAAGTCTGGGGCTTTTATTTCCTCCTTCTCTGCCGCTTATCTTATATGGCCTCGTTGCCCAGGTTAGTGTGGACAAACTGTTCATTGCGGGTATTGTGCCGGGTTTGATCATGATCCTGATCATATCCGTCTTTGCGCTCACTCGTAGCACCCGGCAACCTGAAAGTTTTAACTGGCCTGAAGCTAAATCTGCCCTGGTAGATGCAATTTGGGAACTGCCCCTCCCCTTTATTATATTGGCAGGAATCTATGGAGGAATTTTTACGGTTACCGAAGCCGCCTCCGTAACCGTGGTCTATGTGATTCTGGTGGAAACTTTCATTTATAAAGATCTGGATGTTTTCAAGGATTTGCCGAACCTGATGAAAGATAGCATGGTACTGGTCGGTTCCATCCTCATCATTCTGGGGACCGCAATGGGGTTCACCAACTATCTGGTGGATGAGCAGGTACCCATGACTATACTGGCGACCATGAAGCAATATATCCATGACCCTCTGACGTTTTTGATAGTGCTCAACGTGTTCCTCCTTATCGTCGGTTGTATGATGGATATATTTTCCGCAATCATCGTGGTCGTCCCACTGATTATCCCGATTGCCCAGAGCTTTGACGTCAACATGGTACACCTTGGGATTATTTTTCTGACCAATCTGGAGATTGGTTATTCGACACCTCCCGTAGGCATCAATCTTTTTATCTCAGCCACCCGCTTTAATCAACCCGTGCTAAAATTGTATCAAGCTGTTTTGCCTTTTTTGGGCTTGAGGTTAATCGGTCTCATTCTGATAACATACGTACCCGCAATCAGCCTCTTTTTGGTGGATTGGGTTTCCCGCTAATGGCAACGTAGCAATGTTATTCTGCCAAATTTTTTGTAAGGATTGAGTGATATGAAAAAAAAACATCACCACACTCTTAAAAATGAATCGGTTTTTTACACGGTTTTTAAAAATCCGATTGGGTTAACAGGTCTGGCCGCAACGCAAAAAGGCCTGGTCCGGCTGGTGAACAAAGTCCCCAATGAAAAAGCCTTTGAAAATTTCCTGGTTAAAAAACTGGGGTTTCAAGCGATCCAAAACCCAAACCATTTCAAATCCCTCATTGAGGAGTTTGCCAATTATTTCAAGGGTGGACAAGAGGCCTTTCATTTCCCATTGGATTTGCAACTTGGGACTTCGTTTCAGCAGAAAGTCTGGAAAAGTCTGCTCACCATCCCTTATGGCACCACCCGTAGTTATAAGTGGCTGGCCCAATCCATAAAAAATCCGAATTCAGCTCGTGCTGTTGGCAACGCGAACGGTCAGAATCCTCTTTCCATTATCATCCCCTGTCACAGGGTAGTCCGTGAAAACGGCGAACTGGGGGGCTATACCGGCGGCGTGCAGACAAAACGTTTCCTGCTGGAATTGGAAAAGTCAATCTAATGGCCCTCTACAAGACCCGAGCAATTGTCATCAAAAGCATGAACCTTTCTGAGTCTGACCGCCTGGTCACTTTCATGACTGAGAGTCACGGTAAAGTTAAATGCGTTGCCAAGGGCGCACGAAAAATCAAGAATCAGTTCTGGGGTGCCCTGGAACCCATGTCCCTGATCAATCTGATCTATTTCGGTAAGGAACACCAGAGCCTCTTCCGGCTCAACAACTCGGATATCATAGAATCATTTCAAACAATCCGTGACGACTTTGGCAAGCTTTATACAGGCATATATTTTCTCGACTTGATCAATGCCATGATACTTGAAGGCCACAGGGAACCAAAAGTTTTCAGCCTGCTTTATCAGGCGCTGGCGGCACTTGATCAACAGACAGAATTGGAAGCTCTGCGCCGTCTTTTTGAAATTAGACTGCTTGCATTATCCGGTTATAAGCCGCAACTGGAACATTGTATCTTTTGCAGGAAGGGTCCGGAAAATGGCCTGATTCCTTTCAGCTTTGCCCATAACGGAATCCTGTGCAAGTCATGCTCCAACAGGGCAAGAGTTGATATACAATTCAGCACTGGAACAAGAAATTACATCAAAAAATTATTAGATGTGGAAATCAAAACCTGTGAAAGGTTAAAATTCCCCAAAGCTCAAATGGATGAAATCGGCAAGGTAACCCACCGTCTGGTTCTTTCTCATTTAGGCCGGGAGTTGAAGTCTTATCCTTTTATTAAAAATATGGCAGAACTATAGGAAATCCATTATGGAAAAGAAACCAATTCAAACCTCCCAGGCTCCATCAGCAATAGGTCCCTACTCTCAGGCCATCCGTGTTGGCGACCTCCTGTATACTTCCGGGCAGATTGCTCTCAATCCAGGTACCATGGAGATGATGAGTGGTGAGATTGAGGAAGAAACTGAATGGGTTTTGAAAAATATATCAGCGATTTTGCAAGCCGATGGCATGAGTCTGGCTCATGTAATCAAGACCACGGTTTATCTCACGGACCTGAGTGAGTTTGCCCGGATGAATCAGGTTTACGAGAAGTTTTTTGCGAAAACCAAACCTGCCCGTGCCTGCGTACAAGTTGCAGGACTCCCTAAGGGAGCTAAAGTAGAGATTGACGCAATTGCCCATATTTAGGCTGGAATTAAAAAATTTGTGCCCCTTTTTCATTAGCAGGTTGCTGAAAAACTCCGCAAA
>PCTK01000185.1 GCA_002786505.1 Nitrospinae bacterium CG22_combo_CG10-13_8_21_14_all_47_10
TCTTTTGCACGGGCCCTGAAGCGTCTGCTGAAATGGGAGAGATTTGATATTGTGCATGGCAACGCTGAAGAGGCATTTTTTGCCAGCGATATCGTCAGAAATTTCAAGGCGGGTTACCTGTTCACCAGCCACGCCAATATGATCCCGGAAACCGGAATGATTCGAGGGATGTTGCGTCCCCTGAATTTTTTAAAAAACCTCAACAACTATTTACTACGTTCTTCGGCTTACAACGCTTCCAGGATCATTACTCTTAGCGAATTTTCAAGAAAGCTGATTCTCAAAGGGTTGAGAAAGAAAAAAGGTAAAAGGGTGATGGTGGTTTCCCCTGGGATAGATCCTGGCTGGTTTGAGGTGCAAAGGCAGGCCGAAGGTTCCAGGGACCTGGTGTTATGGGGGCGGATGGAAGAACAGAAGGGGATTCCCGAACTTCTGCGCACGTTAAAGGAAGTTGCGGGGCGAATCCCGGAAGTCCGGCTTCACCTGATCGGAGAAGGCAACATGACCGAATCCTACCGGAAGCAGGCGGAGCATCTGGGAGTACTGGATCGAGTAATTTTCCACGGCTGGATGGACGTTTCTGCCATTCAGAAGTTCATCGCAAAATGCGCGGTTGGGGTTTTCCCCTCGCGTATTGAGAGTTTCGGTTTGTCCATGGCAGAGGCGATGGGGGCGGGACTACCCATTGTCGCAACCAGAGTGGGGGCACTTCCGGAGTTTATTGAGGACAGGGTGACAGGAACCCTGGTGCCTCCGGGAAACATCCCGGCACTTTACCGTGCCATCCTCGAAAAACTGGAAAATCCTGAACGGGCTCAAGCTCTGGCAGATGCCGGACGGGAAACGGTGCGCCAGCGTTTTTCCTGGGACCAGTCTGCGCGGGAAATGACGAAAATATACCAAGCGGTTCTGGAAGAACTATAAATGACATCGTCAGGATTCCAATTTAAAAATCCGGCCAGACTTGACCTTTCCATCATCATTGTCAGTTTTAATACGCGCGATGTTCTCATGGACTGCCTGGCATCTATTTACGCGAAATCGGAGGGAATCTCTTATGAAGTAATCGTGGTGGATAATGCTTCCAGCGATGGCACCACGACCTCTGTTTCAGAAGGCTTCCCCGATGTCCGCCTTCTGCCCAATGATGTGAATAGAGGTTTTTCTTCCGCCAACAATCAGGGTATTCGCGAATCCACGGGAAAATGGATTGCCCTGCTGAATCCGGATACACGTTTAATCGAAAACAGCTTTCAAAAAATTTTCAGATATTTGCAGGAGCATTCCGATTTTTCCATTCTTGGCCCCGGCATCATCAATGAATCCGGCCAGCAAAGCCCAACCCGAATCTGGGAAGACACCCCTCAGGACGCGGCCTGGAAAATTTTAGGTCTTTATGACCCAAGTAATGAGCTGAAAAGAATGGGAGATATGAAAGCCAGGGAGGCTCTGGTGATCTCGGGATCCTGTTTTGTGATCCGCCGCGAATTATTTGAAGAGATTGGTCCGTTTGATGAAACCTACTTTTTATATAACGAGGAGGATGATTTTTGCCGTCGGGCCAGAAAACATGGAAAGCGAATCTGCTTTTTCCCGGAAACATCGATCCTGCATTTACAGGGTCAAAGCACACATCAAACGGAGCACCGGGAAAAAGTCATTGTGGAAACCTATAAAAGTAACCTCTATTTCTATTCCAAATATTATTCCTGCGGCTGGAACTTTGTTTTACGCTTCTTATATAAGCTGACATTTCTGGCGGGACTGATCCGGTCTGCTCTCCGCCACCTGGCGGGTTCTGCCAGCAAGGGAGCCGATGATTCCCTCAGGCTCAAACTCAAACTTCTATTTTTACCCTGAATTGTTGTAGTATAGAAAGTCTATTCATTAACCCGGTTTAAACTTGATGAAATCGTGTGACGTAATTGTTATTGGCGGTGGCCATGCGGGTTGCGAAGCGGCCCTGGCCTCGGCGCGCATGGGGTGCTCCACCGTGATGATCACCCTGGAAGCGGATAAAATCGCCTTAATGCCATGCAATCCCGCTATCGGCGGAGTGGGCAAGGGCCATATTGTGCGCGAAATAGACGCGCTCGGCGGCGAGATGGCCAAAGTCATTGATGAGACGGGAATCCAGTTCCGGGTTTTGAATTCGTCCAAGGGGCCTGCCGTTCATGGTTACCGCGCTCAGGCCGATAAGGACCGTTACAAAAATGCCATGCGCCGGGTTTTGGAAAATACCGACAACCTCGAACTGCTGTTTGAAGAAGTCGATGAACTGATTATCGAAAACTCAGTAGTTAGAGGTGTGCGAACCGCGAAGGGGACCGAACTAAAATCCACCTCCGTGGTCATCACAACAGGAACCTTTTTAAATGGACTCATCCATCTTGGACTGACAAGCAGGCCGGCTGGGCGTGTGGGGGAAAAACCTTCCACAAAATTATCGCAATCATTTCTGGCGGCCGGATTTGAACTGGGTCGGCTGAAAACAGGAACTCCGCCGCGTTTGAAACGGGGCAGTATCGACTTCAGCAAATGTACCCCGCAACCAGGGGATGAGGTGCCAAGGCCCTTTTCGTTTTCAACCTCCGGCATTGACCGGGAGCAGGTGCCCTGCTACCTCACCGCCACCAACGAACGAACCGCGCAGGTCATCCGTGACAATTTGCATTTGTCGCCATTATACAGCGGCGTGATAGATAGCGTTGGTCCGCGTTATTGTCCTTCCATCGAAGATAAGATTGTTAAGTTTCCCGATAAAGGTTCGCATAATATTTTTCTTGAGCCGGAAGGTTTGGATACGGACTGGATTTATCCGAACGGTATCTCCACCAGCCTTGATGAGGAAGTGCAGTTAAAGTTGGTGCGCACTATTCCAGGTCTGGAACAGGCTGAGATAGTTTTACCGGGTTACGCGGTTGAATACGATTATGTTCCGCCGACGCAACTCACCCCGGCTTTGGAAACCAAACGGGTCAGCGGGTTATTTCACGCGGGCCAGATCAATGGCACCTCTGGTTATGAGGAGGCGGCAGGCCAGGGCATCATGGCGGGGATCAATGCCGCCCTTAAGGCGCAAAAGCGCAAACCGTTTTTGCTCACCCGTATGGATAGTTATATCGGTGTTCTCATTGATGATCTGGTGACAAAGGGTACGCAGGAGCCTTATCGCATGTTCACTTCACGCGCCGAATACCGGTTGATATTAAGGCAGGATAACGCTGATGAACGGCTGATGGAAAAAGGGTATGAACTGGGCCTGGTGAATAAAAGCCTGCTTGCAAAATGTATGGAAAAATACCGCGCGGTGGACAGGGAAATAAAAAGATTGGAAGAGACAACGGTCGCGCCCAATGCAGAAACGCTTGTCCGTTTGTCAAAACTGGGTATCCAGGAATTGAGAAACCCCACCACCCTGGGCGGTCTGCTCCGTCGTCCAGAAGTGTCGCATGATGGTTTGCTAAGAGCTTTTGATGGTGGTGAAGTCCCGTATCTGGTCGGCGAGCAGGTAGAGATTCGTGTTAAATACGAAGGCTTCATCAACCGGCAGAACCAGATGGTTGCCCGGCAAAAGAAGCTGGAACACTACCGCATACCCGGAGAGTTTCAGTATGAGGGGATTCCCGGACTTTCTCATGAAGTGGTGCAGAAACTGGAAGCAATTCGCCCGGTAACGTTGGGTCAGGCAGGGCGCATTTCAGGAGTTACCCCTTCCGCCATCAGCCTGATCATGATCCTGTTGGAGAAGCAAATTTTTCAACGGGAATAGACGAAATATTTTATGCATACTGATTCAATTCAATGGCAGGTCGAAGTCGATAAAAAAGACATCGCGTACATTGTCAGCATTTTTGAAGGGTACGATGACCTGGCGGTGGTGCGAACGCTGGATGCTTCCCGCGGACTCATTGAACTGATGATCTCCCCTGATTATCTGGAAGATACCCGCCGCCTGGTGGATGCTCTTTCCAAAGAAATCCCTTTCCGTCCTCTAGCGAGGAAGGCTGACGGCGGCTCGTCGGTTAGTAGTGGATGATTGAGTGGATGGGAGTATTTTTGAGTTTTTCCCGTCCTTTCAGGAAGTCAAGTTCTATCAGGAAGGCGGCTTCCAATAC
>PCTK01000136.1:0-259 GCA_002786505.1 Nitrospinae bacterium CG22_combo_CG10-13_8_21_14_all_47_10
TGGCCTGGCAAATGAAACAATCTTGTCCAATCCTTTGCCGATTTTTCTAAGCAAGATTGCTGTAGCCCTTGTATTGATCGGGATTTTATTCCGGTTGCAATACAAGGGAGCTTCTCTTCTTGCACAACCCATAGAGTTTGTCCGCGGACTTTTCTGGGTCATGGCACTCGTCTTTCTTCTGAGCCCGGTGCAGAACCCATGGTATCTGTGCTGGGTGGTGCCATTTTTGTGCGTGTTTCCACAACGCTCCTGGATCATT
>PCTK01000136.1:380-2927 GCA_002786505.1 Nitrospinae bacterium CG22_combo_CG10-13_8_21_14_all_47_10
AGTTCCGGGAAAATTCAAAGCGGATAATAAGACACCCCACAAACAAGGATTAACTCCTGAATTCCGAAATTTTGCATAATCAAAAATTTCTTGTTAAGATTCCCGTGACCAGCTATATTCAAAAGGCAGGAATTTACTGAGGGGAAAAATGGCTAATATTACCGTAGCAAAAATTAAAGAGCTCCTTCACGATAAAACAGTGGAACATTTGACCAATTTGAATTTTTCCGGGCTCGACCTGTCAGGTCTTGATTTTAGCGGGATGACCATCGCCGCCACCGATTTCAGTAGCACCTCGCTGAAAAAAGCTAAATTTAACAAGACCTTTTTAGCTAAATGCAATTTCCGAAAATCTGATATGGCAAATGCGGATTTTAGTGAAGCCAATTTAAAAGAAGCTGATTTATGCCTCACCAATCTGGAAAATGCTTCGTTCAGCCGGGCCAATATGCAGGGGGCGAAATTGGTCAGGGCAAAATGTAAAAAGGCCAGCATGAGTTTTGCGTCTCTGGTCGGGTGCGATCTCAGAGAAGCCAATCTCACTGATGTCTCTTTTCACGGCGCAGATCTCTCCAAAGCAAACTTAACCTCTGCCGACACAAAAAATGCCAGCTTTAAAAACGCCAAACTCGATGACATAAAAGGTTATAAACCCTGAAGAAAACGGGTCTACTTTTCCTGCCTCACGATTTTGTCGCGGGATTCAATTCCGCAAACGAAGCAACTCTAGTCACTCCCGCCAGGTCAAAACGATTTTCCCGGTCCAGTAAGATAGGATGAATACCAACACCTTGGGCACCGTCTACATCGGTTCTCATTTCATCGCCAATATGGCAGGCTGAATGGGGGGCGACTCCGCTACGCCTTAACGCTTCCTCAAATATTTTTTTATCCGGTTTTGCCGAACCGATCATGGCAGAAGCCAGGATAAAATCAAAATAGTGCGCAAGGCCAATATTTTCCAGGGTAGAGATCAACCGCGAGTCCCAGTTGGAAATGACCCCCAGCACCACGCCTCTTTTTTTCAGAGTGTCCAAAATCCCGGATTCAATCACGTCTTCATAAATCCGCCAGTTGGATTTTTCCCGGAACGCTTCATAAATAAGATCGAAGTATTCTTCGAACCGGTCAAGTCCACCCAGCGGTTGGAATACCTCATAAACCAGTTCGCGCCAGAAATTCTTTTCCGCTTCGGCTCCGCTCTGGTTGCCCAAAGACTCGATTCCCCCCATTTTTTTCCATTGCGTGCGGAACCCGTCATTTAAAACCTGAACGGAACCCGAATAACCAAAAGGGCGGGCATGGCGGGCATAAACTTCCCCCACCGAAGGGTGAACATGAATCAGGGTTCCCCCGACATCAAAAAAAACTGCTTTAAAAGAAGATAAAGGCAAAACCCCCCTCCAATATAAAATTCCATTTAATCCCAACTATTAGATGGAGTGAAAGCCGGGAAGGTTTGAAAACTTGACTATTGCAAATAAACCCAAATCACGATCAAGCAACACACCTTCTTAAATTCTAATAAATTATTGAATTTATCAGGTGTTATATTCTTTTAAGTTTTATTTATCAGAATATTAATATTCTGATATAATTGATTGCTAAATCAATATATGGGGTAACTAAATAACTTTAATCTATATCTTGTATGGCTAGCTATATAGGGAATATAAAAATAAATATTATACTTATCAGAATATAAATATTCTGATAAGTATAAAAAACCACTATGACAATAAAGCATCACAATCCAAAATTTTTGGGTTCTCCAAAGATAGCTCTAGATTCAAATAAATTTAAAAGAGAACTTGATGAAGCAACATATGCATTAGGCCTTTTGGAGGGATCTCAAAGAAAATTGCAAAACCCTTCACTTCTAATTTCCCCTCTTTCAGCAAAAGAAGCAACTGTTAGCTCTAGAATTGAGGGAACTATTAGTACTATCTCAGATGTTTTTCTTTACGAAGCTGGGGGGAAACCTGAACACACAGATTCCGCTCAAGTTTCAAATTACAGGAAGGCTATAAAATATGCCATGCAAGAGCTTCAGGGAGGCAGAGAAATCAGCCATAGCTTAATAAATTCTTTGCACACAATATTATTACGAGGTGTCAGGCATAAGGGCTCTCTTGGAGAATATAGAAAAGACCTGGTTTATATTGGCAAACTTGGGGATAAAGTAGAAAAAGCCAGTTATATACCACCAGAGTTTATATTGGTTCGAAGCTATATGGATGACTTGATAAAGTATATTAAAGAAAATCCAGAAATATCTCTTATAAAAGCGGGTCTTGCTCATTATCAGTTTGAGGCAGTCCATCCATTTAATGATGGAAACGGGCGACTAGGAAGACTTCTTGTGCCCCTGATTTTTTACGCTGAAAAAAAACTTTCATCTCCAATTTTATACTTAAGTGGATTTTTCGATGAAAATAGAGATGAGTACATAGACCGTCTGCATGAGGTAGATGAAACCGGGGAATATGACAGCTGGCTGGCATTTTTTCTTAGAGGGGTCAAAACCCAAGCAGAGGCAACTCAGTA
>PCTK01000136.1:2962-4069 GCA_002786505.1 Nitrospinae bacterium CG22_combo_CG10-13_8_21_14_all_47_10
CAAGACAAGTATTTGCAGTTACAAAATCGCCTTACTTAGTCCTATTTATAGAGTTTATATTTGAGCAACCTTGTTTTACGATTGCCCAGTTAATAGTACATTTAAATGGAACCTATGTTACTGCCAACAGACTAATTACACTTTTTAAAGAAAAAAAAATAATTGAGGAGGCTTCTTTTAAATTAGGGAACCAAAAAATTTATGTATTCAGGCCATTAATAAAACTTCTTAATTAAAAAAAGCCAATTAAGTAACTGTCCACTAAAACAGGGGAAGTTCAAGCCGTGTTAGTCGGTGGCAAAAGTGAAGGGTTTAGCGGCTCGTGAACGCAGGCTTTGCCGTTACGAACACCAACTCTCGCGAGAGAGTGAGCCGCACCCTTGGGGAATGGATAAATTCTGCATCAATTCGGGACAATTCTTTAGATAAAGACATTACCCTTTAGCCGCGGAGGTTCTCCGCTAGCGGTGGTCGGTCTGGAAAAAGCTGAATACCCCCATCAAGGCTATGGCCGTCGCGGTGCCAAAGTACATCATGAGACCAATTCCCGAGTCACCAAACAATTCCAACCAGTAAATGCGGTTAGAAATGAAACCCCAGTAAAAAATAAAGAAATAAGATAACAGCAGTCCTGTTTTATGTTTTCCATAGAGCAGACAAAGAAAACAGGCGAGAAACATAAACGCAATTTGTCCGAAGGAAATAAAAAATACCTTGCTGGATAAAAACTCCACAACCTCATTCATACCTTGCATAACATTCACCCAATTTAATCCTTGATAAGTTATCTCCCCAATGCTTTTTTAATCCCGGAGCAGGATTAAAACCAGATTCCTTCACCTCGGGAACCAAAGTTAAAAAGCAAAAAGAGTACCAATAGGCAGAAAGCAAAGCGGAAATTTGAAGGAGTGCGTTTAACTTGTTATAATTAAAGAATATTTAATCCCAACAAATATAAAAATTTTTTAACACGGATAGGTTTACCGGCCAGATATTGCTAAATATTTATAACTAATTATAAATATGAGTGAAATTTAATACATAAAATTCCATATTCGCGAAAATATTACAATCCGGGAAGTTGGTATTGATCCGGGTGGGCTTGAA
>PCTK01000136.1:4131-6072 GCA_002786505.1 Nitrospinae bacterium CG22_combo_CG10-13_8_21_14_all_47_10
GATCCGGGTGGGCTTGAAAGCGGCTTAAAGCTACGAAGTAGTCTTCCTGAGTGTCTATTTCAAAACAACCTTCTTCCCTGAGATTCCAGGGGTGCAAAGGAGTATTTCGGGCAAACTCGGTGAACGGAATTTCCCAAAGTACCGGTCGGTAAGCGGACTCATTATCTTCATACAACGCCACAAACCGGGGAACATCTTCCTGGCTAAGCATGAAAAATCCGATCGCCTCACCCCCGAAACCAAAGCCGGATTTTTCTTCCTCGGTCAGTGCCCGTTTGGTGATGAAAGCGTGGATGGTCCCTGACGGATTCAGCAAAACTTTCGCGCATTCAGCGTTATCAATGTCGGCGGGCACCAACGCAAAGGAAGAGCGCGGTGCTTTTTGGGCATAATTGAGCAGGGCCTCAGGCGGATACAAAACATCACCATCCAGAATCAGCGTTTCGCTCTGGCAGTGTTTGAGTCCCATAACCATCGACAAGGTATTGCCAGTGGTGCGATAGACAGGGTTATCAATAAAATGTATTGGCAAACCGAGGTTGAGGTCCTGAACATAGGATTTCAGAGTGGCGGCATTATGGCCCAGGATGAGATGTATCCTCTCGACACCCAAAACCTTCAGGCATTTCAAGTGGCGGGAAAGAAGCGTCTCCTCCCCAAATGGCAGAAGCCCTTTATGTGGAAGATCCTGCCTGTCCAAACGCGAGCCGTAACCGGCAAGTAATATGATTGCTTCCACAAAAAATCCAATGACAACGGTTCACGACTTTTTTAAGTCGCAAAAATATTTGTTTATTATAAAAATCACCGCTTCGTGCCAGCGGCGGCTCGCCGCTATTTACTGAAAGCCCAGAAATCGGACATCGGTTTGCCGTTTACATAGCGCCGGAATTTAAGCAGAGTGTCCAACCCGTCTGCACTGCGTTCCACGTTGCTCGGTTCTTCTGGAAAGTCTCCCCAGCCCTGTTTATTTTTGATATCAATCAGCCAGCGCACTCCTTTTTCTATAATCGGAGCGTATTTTTCCTTTTCTTTAAAGGTGTCGGATACCAGCATCAGGTTACGGCAGGCGTCCATGGTGTGGTCGGTATTTTCATTATCCCAACTGCCGTTTTCGGCCTGTTCGGCGGCCAGTGAGTCGGCCGCTTGCATGCACATTTTCCCGGCATACTCAATTTTATCCATGAAGTAGGCGGGAACCAGGGTGTACTGCATCAAATGTGCTGTGGTTTCGATACCTGCCGGGTGGAAACTGTCGTCTTTCCAGAGTCCCGAATCCGTTTGCCAATTCTTGATAAACTCGAAGCCTCTGACGCGGGCTTTGTTAATGCGTTCGTCATCGATTTTATCCTGAGTGACCTGATAAATGGTCAGGAAACACGTGACCGAACAGGTCGTGTCGAGATGGGACCACTCAGGGTCGGACCAATGCCCGTCTTCTTCCTGCATGGACAGAACGTACTCCAGGGTTTTATCAACCGCAACCTGAATTTCCGGATCTTTGAGAACCATGTTACCCCGGCAGAGTTTGAGGCCAACAAAAGTTGTGATCCACATTGAGGTTTTTTCGGTATGGGATTCTTTCGACCAGCCGCCATCGGGGTTTTGCACTTTGACGCACTCTTGGAACTCACGGGGCTTATTCGAAGTCAGATCAAGGTGCAGGATACAGCGCAAAACGTGCTCCAACACTTCCATATCCTGCTCCCCTGCAAGAAGGCTCCACTCGCCTTTTTTAGAGTCCAGATATTCCCACTCGCTTTGAATCAATGAATCCAGTTCTTCTTTGCCGATCGTCGTCATAGTTTTCCAGTAGTTATAAATTTAAAATTTCCCACCCCAGACCGGATTATATTCATGCCGTCAAATCGGGTCAACCGGAATCACACTAAATCGAAAGGAAGGTTTGGGCGGGAAGAAATAAGGAGCTTCAATTTGTTT
>PCTK01000245.1 GCA_002786505.1 Nitrospinae bacterium CG22_combo_CG10-13_8_21_14_all_47_10
CCAACTCATGGCCGTTTTCCGCCGCCAGATTATACCATTTGACTACTTTTTTATAATCCTGAGCGACCCGTTCTCCAGACTCATAGATTTGGCCCAGATTGAATTGGGCCTGAGTGTTATTTTGCTTTGCCGCCAACCGGTACCATTTAATGGCCCGTTTATAATCAGGTATCACGCCCTCCCCGATATCATACATCAGACCCAGGTTAAATTGGGCAGAGGAGCTGCCCTGCCTGGCGGCCCGAGTATAAAACATTAAAGCCTTTTTAAAACTTTGCCGGACTCCCTTCCCCTTGCTATAAAGCACACCCAGATTAAACTGGGCTGGGGCAATCCCCTGTTTAGCCGCAAGCTTGTACCACTTCACGGCTATTTTATAGTTGCGTTTGACCCCCTCACCCTTGTCATACATGAGACCCAGATTGAATTGAGCCAGAGCGCTTCCCCTTTTCGCCAAAGGTTCCCATTTTTCAAAGGCCATTGCAAAATCTCCACGTGTGGCGGCATCCATACCATCTTGAAAGTCATCAGCCAATGCGGGGACAGCAAAGCAAAGCAAAATAAAGACAATAGGGGCTATAAAAAATTTCTTCACTTGTGAATCAGAAGGGTAAATCACAGGATTGCTATTGGGTTTAATTTAGATTCCATGTATTATTTATTTCGGATTATTTCGGGAAAATCATGAAAGAAAAAGAAAAGCCTGAAAAGCGTAGAGAAAACCCTATTTTCACGATTTGGGTACATACCGGGTATGCCGTACTGGTTCTTTCCATGATTGGATGGATGGTCTACATGGAATTTTTTATGTAGTCCAAATACCAGGTCCGCTATATAAAATCATTGAAATTTTGAGAGTTGATTCCAGACGGCATTCTTACAGAAGAATTGCAACAAAAGCGGACGGGGTCGTAAATTTCAGTCTACCCGGAAACCCGGACCCAAAAAACCACATAGTTATTTTAGCCTTTTAACAATAACAATCAAACCATAAAGATAAATCATGGCAAATGAAGAACATCTTAAACTCATTAAGCAGGGGATTAATAGCTGGAACGCATGGAGAGAAAAAAATCCAGGGATCTACCCAGACTTGTCCCAAGCTGATTTAAGAGGGGCACCCCTACAAAAAGCCAACCTTGATAACTGCAACCTCAAGGAATGTAAACTTCAATTTTCAAATTTAACAGGAGCAAATCTAAAAGAGGCCGACCTGAGCAAAGCTAAATTACAGGAAACCTGTCTGCAGAGCACCCATATGAAAAACTGCAATCTTTCGGGCGCAGGGATGCTGGAATCCAACCTTCAATATGCCGATCTTGAAAATGCCAATCTTGAAGGAGCACAATTTAATGAAGACACCCTTTTCAATCAAACCAATCTTAAAGGCGCAAACCTTGCTACAGCAACCGGCCTAAGCTCCGCCCAGTTGAGCCAATCCCTTATAGATAAGCAAACCCGTTTGCCCGATTATCTGGAAGAAGAAATGGACGACGACTTTCTCTTGCAGTTTTAAATATCCTGGAACTGTTTAAGGTGTTTTACGCGTTATTAATCCATATTCGCGGAAGAACGGCAGGATATTGTCAGTACAAATCAAGCCTGCGGATCGACTCAACAATGGCTGACGTAGAACGGGAACTAATAAATTTTTGTTGATCATATCCCTTGAGCAAATCCCGGGCCTGTTCCGGGTATTTCCTGGCCAGGGGAAGGGCCACATCATCCAGCATCCATTGCCCGTGTCGGATATCTTCCCGAATATGAAGATCCCAATAGCCAATGCCCTTGTCACCCATTCCCAGGCGCTCACCGGCAACCTTGATATTCTGGAAAGCGGCAGGCACAGAAACCTCCGTATATAACAATCCGCCAATATAGCGTAAAAAGTTTTTCTTACGCTCAGAAAGGAAAAAACTATGATTGATGCCCGCCAGCACTTCCCACGGCACAAGGTCGAAATAGGCCTCAGGTCTGGAGTCCATACCACATTCCTCCAACATGGTTGCAAAATATGTAGAATGCTTTCTGGAAAATTTTCCACTGCCATACTCTTCCCACAAAATCCGGGTCAGCATTGTCTGCACCTCGTTTCCCACCCCTCCCAACATACGGGAAAGCTGGCTTGCCTCCACCAACCCATCCAAAGATGCGATAGCAAGGAAACGCTGGTACCCGGCCCTTGAAATTTTATTACGGATAAATAATCCGTCTGGAGAGGGTTCGGGTTGCAGGTCTTCTTTCACACGGTCACTAAGAGCAGTGCCAGGATGACCCGAACTCCCGGAGGGGATATTGCCTTCCTCCCAATCCTGCCACGCATTTTCAATTTCCATACGCAGGGAAAACAAAAACCTGGAATCTTCGTTGGCATAATTTTCCAGACTGTCATACCAAAACAACTTTAAACGGTTTATCCGGTAAAGTACCCTTTGCAAAAACAGGTGAGCCTGAGGACACCCTTCATCATTCCTAAAAGCATTGGACAAAACTATTTCCACTTCCGACCTGAAACTTTTAACCTTCTCGGGATTTTCAGCGATGACTCGATCCAGATTTTCTAAACCCAACAGCTCTAAAAACTCTTCTTCCAATTCCTGACAGGAAAAATCAAGGGCCGTTGAGTCTGTTTGTGAATTAAAATTCATAGTTCGGGAAATACAAGATTAAAGTTAGGGTTCGTTTATTTTTTCGACAGAACCCGGCAAACATCTTGACAGTGGGAAGCTTTGTCCCACAGTTACCGTCAAAGACAATAAATAAAAGATGTAAAAAGGAATTAAGATAAGTAATATAACAAACACCGGCAAGAAGGTCAAATCAGGCAGGCAAAAGAGAAAGTCGCATTCTTGTTTAAAACTAAAATATTAAAACCCGAACCTGGATCGTTTCACCCTGAAGAACAGTTTGCCAGCGCAGTTTGCGAGGGCCTTTCACTTGAAAATAAATGTTTGCCCTCATGGCTGATCTTTGATAGCGATGGAAGTAAAATTTTCAAAAAGATAACGGAACTGGCAGGATACCTCCCCGCCGCATGTGAATTTGAAATTATTCGCACCCATAAAAACAATATTGCCAATCTCATCGCTGGCGATACATTCAATCTTATTGAACTGGGATCAGGCGATGGATGCAAGACCAGGATTCTCATTGAACACTTGTTGACCAGGGAATTAAATTTTCACTACTTCCCCATAGACATTTCTCAAGGAGCGGTTAAAAACCTGATCGAATCGTTGAAAGACAATCACCGAGGAGCGCACATCGAGGTCACGGGATTAATCGGAGATTATTTTGAGGGTTTGAAAACCATTATTCAGGATGGAACTAAACAAAACCTGATCCTCTTTCTCGGAGTCACCCTGAACAATATGGGTCCGGACACAGCCCGGTCGTTTCTTAAAAATTTAAAAGATTCCATGAGAGCAAAAGATTATCTACTGATCGGATTTGATCTCATGAAAAACCCAAAATTGCTTTATTCTTCTTACAATGACCCGCTGTTTGAAAAGTTCAACCTGCACCTGCTGGACCGTATTAATCAGGAACTCGGCGCAAACTTTGATAAAGAGTACTTTGTACAACAGGGCCAGTACAACCCCAATACCCGCGCAGTAGAAAGCTATCTGTACAGCACGCGGAAGCAGACCATACACATCAAAGCTTTAAACGAAGACTTTCATTTCAGAGCCTGGGAAGCAATGCAAACCGAACAATCTTTCAAGTACACGCTTGAGGAAATAGAAAGCCTGGCCGTTGAAAACGGATTTGAAATCGTGAAGCACTTTTTTGACTCGAAAAAATATTTTGTGGATTCAGTTTGGAAGGTAACCAACTAAAGTAATTGGCAGGGCCACACGCCAAAGGCATGAGTAT
>PCTK01000216.1:0-3925 GCA_002786505.1 Nitrospinae bacterium CG22_combo_CG10-13_8_21_14_all_47_10
GGTGGTGCAATCTGTCACGGCGAATTCCTTTCTTTGAGTTGTCGCTCAGCCTTATTTTAAAGGCTTGAAAGGTTTTCGCCATCTTTTTTTTATGCAATATGCGGGCTAAAGGTAATCCTTCAGGAGTAGAGGCGTATCAGAGAGCCAAATCCGCTTACCACAAACATTGACGAAGACGGGGTCTTTAGAATCGAACATCGTCAAGTGGGATTGATATAAGTCTTCAGCCGTGGTTCGGCAATCGCCATAGGCTTCCATTTCTTCATTAAAAATGCCTTCCTCAAACTTTTGTATGCCTTCCTTAGAACTTTTTCCCTCAAAGTAGGAGCGAAGCAAAGGATCTTTCAAGTTATCCGGATTTTTCGCGGATTTTCTTAGCAGTAATTTTATTCCCCTGGAAGATTGGGATTCAAACAGTCCGGCTCTAATACAAACATGCCGGGCTTTGCCTTTCTCTACGGTCCACTTCTCAATGGCTTCCTTTGAATGTCCCATGGCCCCGTACGTTGAGAGCTGATGCCTGATAACATAAAAGGTGGAGTAGGCGACAATGGTTTTGACGTTCAGTTCTGCTTCAAGCTTAAGGATAGGGTCGAATGAAAGCTTATTGGACTGGGCGATTGATTCGGGGGTGGCCTCTGCAATAGGTACTCCCACCTCACCCAGGGCAGTGGCGTAGAATAGAGTATCGTACTGGCCATTGTCGTAGGTTTTGATTTTGTCCAGAACCTGCTGATCGTTGATGTCCCCAAAGAGGGTTTCGTCAGCCCCTGCAATGGTGAACCCAGGCTCTTCTTTTCCATACCAGTTCGCCAGAATATTTGCTGTGCTCCCAAATTTTTCGCGGATAGCCTTGATCGCCGCAGTCCCCATTACACCTGTCCCACCTATGACTAAAAAATTGCTCATCGTTTCCTCATTCAGGTTATAAAAATATTGTTGGATTACAATCCTGTCTTCTCAGGAGCCGCCATGATTTTCGTCCCAATCAACATATGGAATTTGAGAGTTTTCATATACAGCTTGAGACATGTAAGGGGCCGTTTTGAAAAAAGTTTCAATTTGTTCAACCAGGTTTTTGATCCCTTTAATCGCTGGACTCATACCCTCGTTTATCTTATGGGCAATTTCCAGATACCCTTTGGTCAAACGGGAAGCCGATTGAATAGTACTGGAAATCTGTAATGGGTCCAGATCCCTATGCTGATGCTCGATGGAAAATTCAGCAAACTTGAACCATATATCGATTTCCTTTTCACTTCTTCCAAGGTTGATCAACTCCTCTTTGAATTTATCCTTTCCCTTTTCGGCCAAGCTTGATATTACATACCTTCCCAACTCATCAATGGGTACGCCATCAATGGTGTTACAGAGATAATCTAAATGAAATAGTATTGAGTTGATCTTATTGTCCAGATTAATGCCTTGGACAGATTTATCTTTAAGTTCTGCTGTTTTTTGAAAGAGTCCCCAGATTCCACCCGATTCTGCCACCTCCTCCTTTTGATTTTTCAGAGGGGCCAATTGCTTGAGACAGGTGGATATTTCTGCCTGGCTTGCCCATGAGGTTGAAGACGTAACCCAAAATAATAATATTAGAATTGAGTTTGACTTCATATAATCTATTCACCACCACTTATGTGTGTTGAGCTGGCTCCTGAAACATGGGTATTGGGGGCACCACTGATATGCAGGTCCGGTTCTAAATCCTGGCTGTTGGGGGAGTTGGGGGAGGGGGGGTTTGCTCCAATATGTTTTGTCTGTGGTTCTGGAGGCGGCTGATCTGTCTTGTCAGCAGAACAATTTAAAAAAAACAATGAACAAAGCAAAAAGAGCAGAATGGTTATAGATTTCATAGGCTCATTCCCATAGGTTGCGATACCAATGAATTTTGCATAGGTTTCGGCAGGTTTTTATCCGTATTTTCCCCAAAACAACCAGCTAATAAGGCGACAATGAAGATGAGGGCGATTCCTGTTTTCATGAATTTATCCTTAATAAAAGTTATCCCGACCTGAATCTATACTTCAATATTTTTGAAGTCAACGGGAAATTCTTTTACCCGAACCCTGACCTATATGCCTTCAGATTGAAGTCTTGCCCAATTTCAAGATAGTCTGGCTTTCTTTACCAGTCACAGGCATGACGGATAAACGAGACTGCCGGACTAAAGCTATTTCCTGAAGGTCCTTGTGAATTTTAATCTCTTCAAGGGTGACGGGGTGCGTAAGTGCTTTCAAAGGTTTGAGATTGACCACCACCCATCGTGGGTCATCGGTGGTAGGGTCTGGATAGGCTGTTCGGGTTACTTGAGCAATGCCTCGAATGTCCTTGCCTGTGATACTGTGGTAGAAAAAAACCAGATCTCCTTTTTTCATGGATTGTAAATTATTGCGAGCTTGATAGTTCCGCACCCCATCCCAGTGCGTCTCACCGTCTTTCACAAAATTTTCCCAACTGTATTTGGATGGTTCTTGCTTGACAAGCCAAAAAGATGTTTTATTTTTCATGGTTAAGTGATGTTGGTTAATAATTCGGGCTAATAAATGTTGTCATCTGAGCCAGTGACATTCAACCGTGGCTTTTTGCCGCGAAGGGGTAAGTCGAAGCAGTTCGCTGTTCAGCTTTTCCGACTTATGCAAAGCTTTCTTCTCTGAAAATCTACTGTGGCTAAAGGGCTTAAAGACCCTAATGTGCATAATCTCATTGACCCATTCCTGTTTAGCAAATATAATGTCCCCCTCCAATGTATTGAAAGTTCAGCCAAAACTCATTTTTTCCCGGAGGATTTTTAATCCCCGTCAGGAGATTTAACAGCATGTACCGAAAAGAAATAAAAGTATTAGACTGCACCATCCGTGATGGTGGTTTGATGAACAATCATCTATTCAGCGACGATTTGGTTCGCAGGGTTTTTCAAGCGGTCAATAAGTCCGGAGTTGATTATATTGAACTGGGTTACAAGGCCGATGAAAATCAGTTTAAGCGGGGTGAATTTGGCCCCATGAAATTTTGCTCCGAAAAAGACCTGGAAAACATTGTCGGGGATACAGAGAGAAATTGCAAGATTTCTGTCATGGCTGATATCGGGCGTTTTGATCCCAATGCACTGATTCCAAAATCCGAAAGTTATGTTGATATGATGCGGGTTGCTTCATACATCAAGGATATTGACAAGGCCATTGATCTTGTTAATACGCTTAATGCAAAGGGCTATGAAACGACAATTAATATTATGGCCGTGTCGCACGCCAGAGAGCGGGAACTGGATGAAGCGTTAGTGCAAGTGGAAAAAGAAAGTGCTGTTGATGTCGTTTATCTGGTTGATAGTTTTGGAGCGTTGTATTCTGAACAGATCGCTTATCTGGCTAAAAAATACAAGGCCGCGCTTCCGACCCGTGAATTGGGTATCCATGCGCATAATAATCAGCAATTGGCATTTGCCAATACCATTGAATCGATCATCCAGAATATTAACTATTTGGATGGAACAATCTGGGGAATTGGTAGAGCCGCGGGAAACTGTCCTCTGGAATTGTTATTAGGGTTTTTGAAAAATCCTAAATTTGACATCAGACCAATTCTGGAAGTTTTGGAAAGTGATTTTGTCGAATTACGTGAAAATGTTGAATGGGGATACACAATTCCTTATATGATTACCGGGATTCTGGACTTGCACCCCCGTGCGGCTATGAAACTTAGAGGTTCAGAAAAGAAGGACGAATATCTGGATTTCTATGACAAACTCACTACAGAGGCCAACGTCTAACCCGCATATTGCATGAGTTGAGAAAGGTAGGCGTATTACGTCATTCCCGCGCAGGCGGGAATCCAGAAGAATGTCGGGTTTGTTGGCCGTGCGCCGAGCACCACGGGTGTGGGAACACAAAAAGGATCAGGCTGATGGCTACAAGCACAGGGTGCA
>PCTK01000216.1:3934-4076 GCA_002786505.1 Nitrospinae bacterium CG22_combo_CG10-13_8_21_14_all_47_10
CTACTTCGAACAACACGAGGACATGACCTCCGCGATCCGAAAAACAGATCAGGAAATGGAAACGAGCCTGTCAGCTACGCCTGATTGAAGAGCAAAACCCTGACTGGATTCCCGCCTGCGCGGGAATGACGGCGGAACCTTG
>PCTK01000072.1 GCA_002786505.1 Nitrospinae bacterium CG22_combo_CG10-13_8_21_14_all_47_10
GTTTCGTATTCATAGGTACTGCCTTATTCCAGTAGTTGCACAGCCACTTCCTGACCTTGCTGGATCTCCGCGGCCTCCAGCGGAAAGATAAGTAAACCATTAGCGTTAGCGGCAGATTTTAAAATTCCTGAACCTTGTTCTCCTGCCGGGGTGACGGTGTATTCCCCATCTGCCCAGGACACAATGGAGCTGAGAAGATGCAGACGCCCCGGTTTCTTGGAGATGGTGCGCGTCAGCCTGGCTTGTACCGTTTTGTGGGACAGGTCGGCACAGCCCAGCGTCTTTTTTAAGGACGGGCGCACAAACTGTTCAAATGACACGAAGGAAGACACCGGGTTGCCGGGCAATCCAAAAACAGGGGTTTCGCCAATGTGGCCGAAGGCCAGTGGTTTCCCCGGTTTCATTGCTACTTTCCAGAACAGCATTTCCTGACCCATCTTCTGCAGGCTGGACTTGACCAGGTCATAGTCGCCCACCGACACACCGCCGGAGGAAACCACGATATCGGCTTTCAGAGCCCAGGCAAATTTTTCCATCAGGTCTTCTTCCGTATCCCTGGCGATGCCGAGATAAACGGGAATGCCGCCAGCGGATTTGATCTGCGCTGACAGCATATGGCCGTTGCTGTTGAAAATCTGCGGGCCTTCGGGCGTTTCATCGAGTTCTAAAATCTCATCCCCGGTGGACAAAATGGCCACGGTGGGACGTTGACTGACGGCGATCTGCGAACGGCCCACCACCGCCATCATGCCGATATGGGCCGGGCTCAGAGTGATTCCTTTTTTGAGGACGGTTTCACCGGCCTTCACATCCTCCCCGGCTGTGCGGATGTTTTCCCGCTCGTCGGCTTTATCCATGCAGAGGATAAAGTTGCCGTCTTTTTCAGTGTCTTCCTGCATGAGGACGGCATTGGCTCCGGGCGGGATGGGCGCGCCGGTCATGATGCGCATGGCCTGACCCCGTTTAAGCGTACCTTTGGCTGTGTACCCGGCGGCGATTTCTTCGACCACCTCAAGCCTGACCGGGCTGTCCGGAGTAGCGGACTGAATGTCTTCGGCAATCAGGGCATAACCATCCATCGCCGAGTTGTCCAGCGGCGGGTTGTTGACCCGGGAGACGACATCTTCCGCCAGCACTCTACCCAGAGCCTTGTCGATAGAAACCTTCTCCACTCCTTTGAATTTAATTTTTGAAAGAATTTGATCCAGCGCTTCCTGGACTTGAATCATGCTCATGATGGTGCCTCTGATCGTTGATGGGTTGCCAATTTATGGCATATTTTCCTGCTCCCTTTTAGAACGGGCAATTTCATATTCTTCGGGAGTATTAACATTCATAAAGTTGTAGCGGTCGGATTCGCCAATCTTGACCTGCTTGAACGGCAGTTCGCTGATGATGCGCGTGGGCGATAATTCACGCCTTGACATGGCCTCATAAAGAGGAAGAATAAACTTGGGTTCATAGATAGCACACATAGGTTCGACACCCAAGCCGCCTTTCTGGATATAACAGGTGCCGTAGCGAAGCGGATCGCGGGCCTTAACAATGGTTTCGATATTTTTGCCATGAAGGAAAGGCATGTCGCAGGCGGCAACCAGCCAGGCTTTTTTCGGATACCGCCCCATCAAGGTTGCCAGGCCCCCTACCGGGCCGAGTCCTGTATGGTCATCATTAACCCGTTCGATATTGGCCTGATTGCCTAAAGACCCCATGTCCAGATCGGCCCTTGAAGAGAGCACTACTTTTTTGCAGAACTTTTGCAAAACCTGTATCAGGCGTTCGGTTTCCGAGATACCGTTATAGGAAAGGGAGAATTTGGGTTTGCCCATGCGTTTGCTTTGTCCGCCGACAAACACCGCGCCATAGAGCTCACTTTCCCGGCTCTTGAAATGATCGCGCGCAAACTGGTAAATGGATTCTATTTCATCCCGATGAAACCGCGGGACATCGGGCAGGCCTTCGCCAATTATCCCCTGATGGACAACGGCCTTGATGCCGGGGATTTCCGGTGGTATGGGCAGTTTCCCTTCTGGATCGAGAAAAACAATTTTGTCAAATGGAGATTGTTTGTACCCTTCGATCAGGATACAGTCGCATTGTTCGAGGGCATGGGTGATCGAACGTTTTTTAAAGGCGTTGTCGGCAACAATGGCAAAGTGCCTCGGGTCATTGATGGTGATGATGCCCGCGCCGGCCTGGGTGGCCCGGGCTGTGTCCTTGCCTTCCTTGTCAATGGAAAAACGGTGGGCATCGTGTTTGTAATAACCCACACGGATGTCTTCTTCAGCAAACCGTTTGATCAGCCGTTCCAGCAAGGTGGTCTTACCCACTCCCGAAAACCCGGCAAAACACAGGAAAGGGGTTTTGAACTGTTCCCAGTAAACGTCCATAAACAGAATTTATTCCAATATAGCAAAGCGCCGAACCGTAAGGCTCAGGTCCGGACTATATAAGTGCTTAAAAATTAGTGAATTAGGCTATTATTTCCCAGACGGGGTGGCCTGTCAACCCCTATTATTGGGAGAGTTTTGCGTATGTCGTCACTCGATGTCTAGCTCTTTGTACCCGTTCCGGGCACGAAGGCTTTGGAGTAATACCACGTCCGCAGATTTCACAGATTTTCGCAAATTATTTTTTGGGTCAGCTAATCTGCGTTTTTCTGCGTCATCTGCGGATATCTTCCTGCCGTCATTGCAACGACGACTTACGCAAAGCTCTCAACAATAAGGAGCTTGTGCTAACCTTAATACAACCGTTAAGAAAAAGCGTGATCTTTGTTCCAAAATTTTTGATTTAACTGGAGATGTTGATGCGAGGGATTTGGATAATTTTGCTTATGCTTTCTGGTAATCCGGTGTACGCGCTGGAGGCGGAGCTCACCACCGCTCCGCGCGTGCCTTCTTTTATCACTCGCACCATGCCGGAAACGGTAGTGGTCAAGTTTGAAGCCAAGGAATTTGTCGGAGCTTTGGCTGATGGAAAGCAGTACAAGTTTTGGAGTTTTAATGGAACCGTGCCAGGCCCCATGATTCGGGTCCGCCATGGGGATACGGTCGAGTTTCACCTGTCCAATCATTCATCCAGCCAGTTTCCCCACAACATTGATCTCCATGCCGTGAATGGTCCGGGGGGCGGTGCCGCAGTGAGCCTGGTGGCGCCTGGCGAGGAGAGAATTTTCCGGTTTAAAACCTTGCATCCGGGGCTTTATATCTATCACTGCGCATCCCCGGTGCCCAGCATTCCGGCGCATATTGCCAATGGCATGTATGGGTTGATATTGGTGGAACCCAAACACGGTTTTCCCCGCGTTGATCACGAATTTTATATTTTCGAGAGCGAGTTTTATACCCAGGCCTCGAAGGAAGAAGATTTTTCAGAACCCGTGGCGGAATCAAATCCCACACAGGCCAAAGAAAAGCCGGAAAAAACAGAAGTGAAGGCATTGGAACAAACCACGGAAAAAATGGCGACAAAGGCCTTGGAGGCTGATGAAAAGAAGGAGGATTTTCTGGATTCTTTTTTGAATACATTTTTTGGAGAGTCCGCGGATTCTACCGAGCCAGATAAAAAGGATGTCCAAAAAGCCCCTGAAGAGATTGTGATGGATGTCAGCTCGGATAAACCTGCCGACTCCCCATTGCCAAGATATATCCTTGAACTTTCTCTGGAAAAAGGCCTGAAAGAGCAACCGGACTACGTTGTGTTTAACGGCAGGCAGGGAGCCCTGTTGGGGGCAAACGCGCTGAAGGTAAACGTGGGTGAAAAAGTCAGAATCTTTTTTGGCAATATTGGCCCTAATGGGATTTCTTCGTTTCATATCATTGGGGAAATTTTTGACCAGGTCTATCTGGAGGGGGCGGTGAATGGCATTGCCAACAAGAATGTGCAGACCACGCTGGTCCCTTCAGCAGGGACCACGATCGTGGAGTTCACCATTGATGTTCCGGGTGACTACCTGTTGGTCGATCACAGCATTTTCCGGATTGATAAAGGAGCTATCGGCCTCATCACGGCAGTCGGTGATGACGACCCC
>PCTK01000138.1:0-1096 GCA_002786505.1 Nitrospinae bacterium CG22_combo_CG10-13_8_21_14_all_47_10
GAGGGTACGTGATGATTAACCTTAGCCTTCATGCCCGGAACGGGCAATCTCGTCATTCCCGCGAAGGCGGGAATCCAGGAGGGCGAGAGGAAGAATTTCTGGATTCCCGCCTTCGCGGGAATGACGAAGGGGACGTGGGAATGACGTTCTGGAACAGGGAAAAATCCAGAATTCCGGGGACATCATACTTATTTTTTGACACCATACGAAGAGCAGATAGAATTCTGGTCAGGGGCCGAATTGCCAGAGTTGTTGTTCCAACGGCATGTTCAATTTGTTTTTTTGGACCAAAAACCGGACATTTCTATTTTGGCTGGACACTGAATACTGAAATCATTGATTTAAAACATTGTTTAATGATAAGCTCATGCAAGCGTTGACACCCGTCCTCAACAAACCTTTACACCCCTTTTAAATGGCACCGGATAAATTCAAACTCGCCGTTTTAGTTTCAGGACGAGGCTCTAATCTACAGGCCATCATCGACAGCATTGAAAAAAATGCCCTGCAGGCTGAAATTGCCCTGGTGATCAGCAATGTGAAAACTGCCTACGCGCTGGAACGGGCACGCAAGCATGGTCTTGAGGGGCTTTTTCTGGACCCCAAATCTTATCCCGACCGAAACAGCTATGAACAGGCCTTGGTAGAGCGGATTCAATCCAAATCCGTTAATCTGGTTTGTCTCGCGGGCTACATGCGGGTTCTGGGCAAATATTTTATCGAAGCTTTTTCAGGCAGAATCATTAATATTCACCCTTCATTGCTTCCCGCCTTTCCAGGACTGAACGTTCAAAAACGGGCCCTGGAACACGGAGCCCGGTTTTCAGGATGCACAGTACACTTTGTCAATGAAGAGGTAGATGGCGGCCCCATTATCATGCAAGCGGTGGTTCCCGTTTTTGATGAAGACGATGAGGCTTCGCTTTCTGAAAGGATTCTTGAGCAGGAGCACATCATCTACCCCCAGGCTATCCAACTGATACTTGCGGACAAGTTGACCCTTTCGGGCCGCAGAGTCCTGCATAAAAAATAGAAAAGGAATCCCCCTTGAACTTTCTGCAAAAATTTTCAGCGTTATTCACTATCCTGTTGCTAC
>PCTK01000138.1:1112-1451 GCA_002786505.1 Nitrospinae bacterium CG22_combo_CG10-13_8_21_14_all_47_10
CGGGATTTCTGACCAGCAGGCACTGGATGCCATACAAAATCAGTACGAAAAGGTTTTAACCTTTGAGGCCGATTTCAGTCAGAAATCTTACGTTAAAGCGATGAACCAGACCCAGAGTGTCAAAGGCCAGGTGCAAATCAAGAAACCCGGAAAAATGAGATGGGTCTATGGAGCTCCCGACACGCAAATTCTAATCAGCAATGAGAAAACACTTTGGCTTTATGTCCCCGAAGAGGAGCAAGCCACCAAGGTCCCCGTTGAGAGCATTTATTCGTCCAACACCCCCGCGCTTTTTCTGGCAGGAAAAGGAAAGCTGACTCACGCCTTTAATGTTGAAAG
>PCTK01000138.1:1521-1900 GCA_002786505.1 Nitrospinae bacterium CG22_combo_CG10-13_8_21_14_all_47_10
CTGGTTCTTCTGGCTGACAAGAAAAACTACCAAATTATCGGATCGACCGTGTATGATAAGTTAGGAAATAAAACAGAAATCCACTTCAACCGGATTCGTGTTAATCAGGAAATCCCGGAAGAACAATTCCAACTAAAAACTCCACCTGGTGTGGAGATTTTGGATTACACACAAACTCCTTAAATCTCATGTTTGAACTTTCAATATTTTCTCTGGATGCAGTTTTCGGTTTCGGAACTAAAATGCTGGCTTTTATGGGAGGGCTGGCGGCTCTCATCTTTATCCATGAATTGGGTCATTTTCTGGTCGCCCGGAAAGTGGGTGTCGTGGTGGAAAAGTTTTCCCTCGGTTTTGGGCCGACCATCGTGAGCTTCACACG
>PCTK01000138.1:1908-18509 GCA_002786505.1 Nitrospinae bacterium CG22_combo_CG10-13_8_21_14_all_47_10
CCGAGTATCTTCTCTCCTGGATTCCCCTTGGAGGTTACGTGAAAATGAAAGGGGAGGAAGTCGGAGAAGATGTCGCCGACGAAAAGGGATCCTTTTCCGCCGCTCCGGTTTTACACCGGCTGGCCATCGCGTTCGCGGGTCCGTTATTCAATATCCTGTTTGCCATCGCTATTTATTACGGGGTCTATCTGGTAGGGGTTCCGGCCCTGGCTCCCGTTGTCGGGACAATTAAAAGTGAGTCCCCGGCCTTGGTTGCAGGGCTCCAAACGGGTGACCGCATTTTAGCCATCGGCGACAAAAAAATACTATATTGGGAACAGCTCCAAAAAATCGTCCATGATTCCCCCGGCCACTCGTTGGATTTCCAAGTAGAAAGAGGCTCAGGAAACATCATCCATGTTCCCATAACTCCCATTTCTGAGCAAATCAGCGATCTGTTTGGAGACAAGGAAAACGTTGGCCTGATCGGAATCACCCCGCTCGTAAGAAATATTATTTACGTTCAGGAAGGCACTCCGGCTGATAAGGCCGGAATTCAGGAAGGAGACATTCTGGTTTCTGTGGATAACACCGTTATTTTTGGTTGGGGAGACCTGAAAAAAGCCGCTATCGACAAGCCCGGCCAGGAACTGGCATTCAGAATCCTCAGAAACGGGACAGAAATTGTTACAACTCTGACCCCGGAAGCCAAAATCGTCAAGGACATTGAAGGCAAAAGCACGGAAGTGGGTTTGCTTGGCATCGGCATGGCGGGAGAAATGGTTGAGGAAAGTTACGGGATTTGGGGAGCCCTGAAAAGAGCTTGCAACGAGACAGGCCGACTGATTTACCTGATAGCCGTCAGCATCAAAAAAATGATTTTGGGCTCCATCCCGGCAGATTCCATCGGTGGACCCATCCTGATTTTTCAAATTTATGGAGAACAGGCCGAACAGGGTTTTAATGAATTGATTCGGCTGACGGCCCTGTTAAGCATTAACCTGGGCCTGCTCAACCTGTTGCCAATTCCGGTTCTGGACGGCGGCCATATTTTCTTCTTCCTGATAGAGATCCTCAAAGGAAAGCCCGTGAGCGAAAAAAATCGGGAACGGGCACAGCAGGTCGGGCTCTTCATGTTGCTCAGCCTCATGGTGTTCGCATTTTACAATGACATTATGCGAATCATTAGCTGAAAAAATTTTCTACTATGCAGAATATTGAGAGCCGGATTCGGGACCTCAAGGAAGCCGCGGAAAAATTATCCATCAAAATTGAAGTCGCAAACCTCAACGATCAGGAGTTTGCTATACAAAGCGGCCATTGCAAACTCAATGGCGAGGACCTTATTATTCTGGACAAAAACCTTCCCCAGGAAGAACACCTGGTGGTTATTTTAAATACGTTGAAAAAGTTTGATCTCGACAACATCTATATTGCTGACTGGATACGAGAAAAAATTGAGACCGACACAACCCCCGGAGCCCAATCATGACCCTGCTTAATACAATTCTTCCCGAACAGCGCCGGGGAAAACTCAAGTCCCTTCTGGAAGAAGGCAAAACCGTGCGAGTGCTTGAAGCTCATAATGGACTGAGCGGCATTATCGCTAACACCGTTGAAGTGACCGGAGACTCTGATGGACAAACCGTTGTCCGACAATTCGATGCCATTTGGGAAAGTAGCCTCACCGATTCGGCCTCGAAGGGCCACCCCGATATCGAAGTCATCACCTTTGACTCCCGGCTCCATACCATCAACGAAATACTGGCAGTGACCAACAAACCCATGATCGTTGACGGCGATACGGGAGGGGATGCCAACTCCTTTGAGTACACAGTCTCTAAACTTGAGCGGGCGGGTGTGTCGGCAGTAATTATTGAAGACAAGGTTTTTCCCAAGCGTAACAGCCTGGAGGCCGGAGTACAGCAAAACCTGCAAGAACCGGAGCTCTTCGCCCAGAAAATCCGCAGGGGGAAGAACGTTCAAAAAAGCAGTGAGTTCATGATTATCGCCCGCATTGAAAGCCTCATAGCCGGAAAACCCATGGAGGACGCGCTGGACAGGGCGACGCTCTACCTTAAAGCCGGAGTCGATGGAATCATGATTCACTCCAAGTCCAAAAACCCGGATGAAATTCTGGAGTTTGCCGCAAAATACAGGATTATTTTACAAGACCTTAAATTGAATAAGCCGCTGGTGTGCGTACCAACCACCTACAACCTGATCACTGAGGACGAACTGAGTGCCGCCGGATTCAACATCATCATTTATGCAAACCACCTTTTACGCAGTGCCTATCAAGCGATGGTGGAAACAGCAAAAACCCTTCTTCGCAACCAGAGGTCACTGGAATCAGACCCCTTATGCGCACCCGTCCGTGAGATTTTTAAAACTGTAGGGTTTTTAGACGTTAAGGAAAAAGACCAACAGGATGAACTCACCACCAATATCCCGGTGATCATTCCTGCCGCCGGAGAGGACCCCGTTTTAAAGAAAATTTTAAATGGAAAACCCAAGGCCATGCTGGAGATATGCGGAAAGACCCTTCTCGACCACCAGATTCAAACCTTGAGCAACGCGAACCTCGCGGACATCACAATTATCGCCGGGTATGGCAAGGACAACTTGCGTGCCGAGGGCATTAATATTCTGGAGAATCCCGACTATCAGAAAGGCTCCATGCTCCATTCGCTGGTCGTTGCGAAGGAAAAAATGGCCAACGGATTCATCATGCTGTACTCAGACATTCTCATGGAGAACCACATCCTTAGCAAGCTTACAGAGTGCAAGGAGGATATTGTTCTTGTCGCCGACAATTCAACCCAGTATCACATGCCGGAAGAAGGAAACGTCCAGGACTACATTATCACCAAGAACCACTACAAACCCAGGCGCCGGGAAATCCGTTTTATCAGTGAAAACACGGTGGCAAAGATCGGCAGTAAAATAAACCCTGAAACCGCAACCCACGAGTTCATAGGTCTTGCCCGATTCAGCAAAACCGGGGCTGAGCAATTTCTCGAAACTTATAAAGATATACTTGAAAATTTTACCGGCCCCTTTCATGAGTCGGATGATATCTCCAGGCTGACGTTCACCGACCTCATCCAGGAAATGATCGACAGGGGTTTTGCCATTCACTATATGGAAATCCATAAAGGTTGGCTGGAAATTCATAATGCAGACCATATTGCCCTTGCTCAAAAATCCTTTAGCGCATAAAATCATCCTTCCTTTTTCTTGTCTGGATTAACCATCGGATACCGCGTATGCATTTTTCAAAGCTGTTTATTCCAACATTAAAAGAATCTCCTGCTGATGCGGAAGTCATCAGCCACAAGCTCATGGTGCGCGCGGGAATGATCCGGCAACTTGCGTCTGGAATTTACTCCATCCTGCCATTGGGGCTTCGGGTCTTGAGGAAGGTAGAGCAGATCATTCGCGAAGAGATGAACCAAATTGGTGGGCAAGAGGTTTTTCTACCGAGCATTCAACCTGCCGAATTGTGGATGGAAAGCAAGCGGTGGGATTTTTATGGCAAGGAACTGTTACGAATTAAAGACCGGCATAACCGGGAATTCTGCTACGGCCCCACGCATGAAGAGGTCATCACCGATATTGTTAGAAGGGAAATCAAATCCTATCGCCAGTTGCCCGTTATCCTGTATCAGATTCAAACCAAGTTCCGCGACGAAGTTCGCCCCCGGTTTGGCATCATGCGCGGGCGCGAGTTCATGATGAAGGATGCCTACAGTTTTCACGCCGATGAAGAGGACACCCGGCATACCTACAGCCAGATGGCTAAGGCCTATAGTAATATTTTCAAAAGATGTGGGCTGGACTTCAAGCAGGTGCAGGCAGACTCAGGAACTATCGGGGGAAGCTTTTCGCATGAATTCGCAGTGCTCGCAGATTCAGGGGAAGATGATATCGGTTTTTGCGAATCGTGCGGTTATGCCTCGAACCTGGAACTGGCAGGATCGAAACCTCCTGCCGCCTCCACCCCTCCTGCCGCGCCGCAGGACTTGAAAGAAGTTGAGACACCCGGAAAAAAATCCGTGGAGGAAGTGGCAGGGTTTCTCAACCTGCCTGCCCGGCAAATCGTAAAAACAATCATCCTTGAAAATGAGAACGGTTTGGTAGCAGGGCTGGTTCGCGGTGACCATGAGATTAACCCCGTCAAATTGAAAAACCTGATCGGTTGCGAATGGTTGTTACCGGCGGGTGAAGAAGCCATCTCCAGACACCCCGGATTGCATTGCGGATATGTAGGACCCGTGGGGCTTGATCTTCCAGTTTATGCGGACCATGAAATTTTCGCCTTGCATGATTTTGTCACGGGTGCCAACAAACCCTCCGCCCACTTTACCGGGGTACAAGTTGAACGGGACTTTAAGGTCAAACAATTCGGCGACCTCAGAACCGTCAAGGTCGGCGACCCTTGCCCACACTGCGAGGAGGGGAAATATCAGGTCAAACGCGGAATTGAAGTCGGTCATATATTCATTCTTGGCACTAAATATTCCTCATTGATGAAAGCTGTTTATCTTGACCAGCAAGGCAAGGAAAGTGCGATGGTCATGGGTTGTTATGGAATTGGAGTCGGGCGTACGGCCGCCGCCGCCATTGAGCAAAATCATGATGACAGAGGCATTGTCTGGCCCTTGAACCTGGCGCCTTTTCAAGTTATTATTATCCCGGTTAATTATTCCGACGATGAAGTAAAAAATGCCTGCGATACTATTTATGACCGGCTTCAGGAAATTGGCATAGATTCTCTGCTTGATGACAGAGCAGACCGGTTGGGCGTCAAATTGAAGGATGCTGACCTTATAGGGATTCCCCTGCAAATCATTATAGGCCCTAAAAACCTCTCTGCTGGCCAGATTGAGATCAAAATCCGCAAAACCAATGAGTCTGAACTTCGGCCCTACCCCCAGGTCATTGAAGATATCCCAGGTATTTTAAAAGGTTTATAAAAAAACCGGTCCGCCCCGGGAGTACCCAGTTTTCCCTTGAAATCCGAACTGAAGTTCTTTACAATCTCAATGACATCTACAGGTCCTGCATCGCGGGCTTTGAGCCCGCTTTTTTTTTACATTTTTCAGGAGCACGCAAACATTGGTTGCCGTCTCCAAATGATGAAAAAGGCGCAGGGTCCGCTCGACAGTAGAGTTTAAAATGGCAAAAGTCCCAGTTTCGCAATTAGTTACAAGTTTGATAGAGCCGGTCCTAATGGCAGAAGGACTGGAACTGGTGGATGTCGAATACAAAAAAGAGGGAAAGAACTGGGTATTAAGGATATATATCGACAAGGCAGGGGGGGTCACTGTTGAGGACTGCCAGAAAGTTAGCCACCTGACCGGCGATCTCATTGATGTCGAAGAAACCATCACCACCCCCTATAGCCTGGAAGTCTCATCCCCCGGACTGGATCGGGTTCTTAAGCGAGATAAAGATTTTTTAAAGTTTAAGGGAAGGAAAATCCGCCTGCACAGCCTTTCCCCGATTGACAATAGAAGAAAATTTTCCGGCCTTCTTACAGACTTCAGGGATCAAACCGTAATTATGGAAATAGACGGGAAGGTTTTTGAAATTCCGTTGAGCAAAGTTGGCAAAGCAAACTTAGTCATTGAAATTTAGGTAAAGCACCATGAACATGGAAACACTCAGCATTCTAGAGCAACTCAGTCGAGATAAAGGAATCGACAAGAGCGTCCTGATTGATGCCTTGAGGGCGGCGGTCGAGGTTGCCGCGCGAAAACGGTATCCAACGATCAGGGAGTTACAAAGTGAATTCAATGAATCTACGGGAGAGGTCGAAATTTACCTGGAAAAAACCGTAGTAGAGGAGGTCGATTCTCCAGATGAACAAATCAGCCTGAAGGATGCTTCGGCATTTTCCGACGATGTTCAGATTGGTGAACAGGTTCTTGTTCAGCAGGTTCTGGAAGGCTATGGACGCATCGCCGCCCAACTCGCCAAACAAGTAATCATGCAAAAAGTCCGCGAAGCGGAAATTGACCTGATCTACAATGAATATATCAATAAAAAAGGTGAGCTTATCAACGGCATCGTCCAGAGAATGGAGCATGGAGACCTTATCGTTGATCTGGGGAAAGCCGAAGGTATTCTGCCGCGCCGGGAACAGGTTTTCCGGGAAAATTTCAATCGTGGAGAACGAATTCGAGCGTATGTTCTTGATGTCCGGAAAACAGCTAAAAATGCGTTGGTCATCCTTTCCCGTACCCATGTCGGATTAATCAAGAATTTATTCGAAATGGAAGTTCCCGAAATCAGTGAAGGCATGGTAGAAATCATGGGAGTGGTTCGCGAACCTAACGGCCGCACTAAAATTTCGGTACGAACCAACGACCGGGAAATCGATGCGGTTGGCGCTTGTGTCGGCATGCGCGGAATGAGAGTCCAGTCAATCGTCCAGGAACTACGTGGCGAAAAAATAGATATTGTTGAGTACTCTGAAGACCCCGAGACCTATCTCAAAAACGCGTTGAGTCCGGCCAAAGTTTCAAGGATCATTGTGAACCCCGATGAAAAACAGATGACTGTCATCGTGGCTGAAGACCAGATGTCACTCGCTATAGGTAAAAAAGGGCAGAATGTGCGCTTGGCCGCCAAGCTGGTGCGCTGGAAAGTGGATATAAAAGGCCCGTCTGAGGCTATGGAACTGGGCCATCCACAGCACGCTTTCTTGACTCCCGGCGAAACCTCCACGGTGGATTTTCTTGATGACGTGAAAAACGCCAAAGGTTTGGGTGAGAAGGTGATGACCATCCTTTTCAACAATAACCTTGTCACCTATGAAGAAGCCCTGAGCCGGGGAGTAAAAGGTCTGACCGAGTTGGCAGGCATTGGTCCCAAAAAAGCCGAGGCCTTGATCCAGTTGGCCGAAGAGCAACAAAAACAGTTAACGCTGGAAAAGGAACTGGCTAAAGAAAAGAGCCCGGAAGAAGAACCCGCGGAGGAAGAAACCCCGGATAGCGTGCCTGAGACACAAGTCCAGGAAAAAGAAGAAGAGATAGAAGAGGAGGAAGTCCCCATAGAGGAGTTGACAGGGCTACCTTCTGAGACCTTGGAAGTTCTGGCCAAAAATGGATTTGAAACCCTGGCAGAAATTTCTGTCACCCCACTGGAAGAGTTGGTTGCTATGGAAGGTATTGATGAAGAAATGGGCAAATCCATCCTGGAGCAGGTCAAACGCCGCCTGGGAGATTTTGAAAATGTTTAAAGTGCATTTCCGCCGCATTCTTCCAATGCAGGAAAACTTTGCCCAAACCCGTACCGCTTATCGATTCGGGTCTTAAGAAATTTATGATGTTGTCCCATAACAGGAGGAAATTTGGCTAAGATTCGCATCAACAAACTGGCCTTGGAACTCAATATTCAGAATGATCAAATCATTGAGGCTTTGCAGAAGCACGACGTTGCTGTAAAAAATCATATGAGTTCCATTGATGAAGAAGCCACGCAATATATTCGTGATCTCTTCATGCCAAAAACCGCCGCTCCCACTGCCAAAAAGGTACTGAAAACAGCCAAGGCAAAAATTAAAATCAAGGCTCCCCAAAAAGTAAAAGTCACCACCGCCAAAACCCAGGCCAAGTCTACCGCCGCAAAAAAGACCGCGAAAAAAACGGAGGACAAAACCGAAAAAAAACCAGAGAAAACCCCAAAGGCAAAAACCAGGGCCGCAACAACGGAAAAGGGTAAAGCTGTAGAAAAAACCACAGAAACGGCAGAAAGCAAAGCGGGCAAAAAACTTGGTCTCAAAATTGTCAAAAAAGAAGAAAAACCGAAACCTGCCGAGAAAAAGCCGACCCCCGAGACAAAAGAAAAACCGCCTGAGGTAAAAGAGAAATCGCCGGAGGTAGTGGCAACTCCCGTCACTCCCAAGCCAGCCCCGGAACCTGCTTTACCAGAAGAAGGTTTCGAACTGGCTCAAATTGGCGAGAACACACCCGTGCGGGAACTGGCGGAAAAACTGAAATGCACCCCCAATGACATCATAAAAGAGTTGATGGGTTTTGGAATCCTGGCCAATATCAATCAGGCTCTGAATTTTGCCCTCGCCAGTAAGGTGGCCGATAAACTCGGTTTTGAAGTCGAACTCCATATTGAGAAATCTGATCTGGATTTTTCAGAAGAGGAGGAGGACAACAGCAAAGACCATATTTCCCGGGCTCCGATTGTGACCATCATGGGCCACGTGGACCACGGCAAGACCTCCCTTCTGGATGCAATTCGCAAAACCGATGTGACTAAATTGGAAGCTGGAGGAATCACCCAGCATATTGGCGCTTATCAGACCCGCATCAAGGGGTCAGCCATTACTTTCCTCGACACACCGGGACACGAGGCTTTTACGGCCATGAGAGCCAGGGGCGCGCAAGTGACAGACATTGTCGTTCTGGTTGTGGCGGCCGATGACGGCATCAAACCACAGACCAGAGAAGCGATTCACCATGCAGAGGCCGCGGGTGTACCGATTCTTGTCGCCATCAACAAAATTGACAAACCCGACGCTAAACCCGAGGAAGTCAAAAAACAATTGGCCGACCTGGGCCTTCTGCCAGAGGATTGGGGCGGGCAAACCATTTACGTCGAAGTCTCGGCGCTAACCGGAGCTGGAATTGATCACCTGCTTGAAAATTTACTCCTGCAAGCAGAAGTCATGGAACTGAAAGCCAATCCAACGCTCCGCGCCAGGGGAGTAGTGATCGAGTCCAAGCTGGATAAAGGACGTGGGCCTATCGCTACCCTGGTCATTGAAACCGGCACCCTGAGAGTCGGAGAACCGTTCATCGTAGGTTGTTATTTCGGCAAGGTTCGGGCGCTTATTGATGACAAAGGCAAAAAAATTAAAAAAGCCATCCCGTCCACGCCCGTAGAAGTCGTGGGTTTGCCAGATGTTCCGCAACCTGGTGACCACTTCGTGGTGGTTCGGGACGAAAAAAAGGCCCGGCAACTCAGCAACCTTAGACTACAGGAACAGCGGGAAATCCAACTGGCGAAATCTACTCGTATCACTATGGACGATTTGCATCAGCAGATCATTGAAGGTCAGATTAAAGAACTCAATCTGATCATCAAGGCTGACGTTCAAGGCTCCATTCACGCCGTTCAGGAGGCTTTTGGCAATCTCGGCGACAAAGAGGTCCGCATCAAATGCATTCATGATGCCGTCGGCGGCATCACCGAGTCAGATGTTCTTCTGGCCTGCGCGTCCAACGCTATCATTATTGGATTCAACGTGCGTCCAACGGACCAGGCTACAAAACTGGCCACCCGGGATAAAGTAGACATTCGTCTCTACAGCATCATTTACGATGCTATCAATGATATGAAACTGGCCCTGGAGGGAATGCTGGCACCAAAATATAAGGAGCGCGTTATTGGCAAGGCAGAAATCCGCGAAGTCTTTACCATTCCAAAAGTTGGCACTATTGCCGGGTCCCATGTACTGTCAGGAAAAATCGAGCGCAATCTGGAAGCCCGTCTGATTCGAGACAATGTGGTGATCTACCAGGGCAAAATCGCATCTATCAGAAGGTTTAAGGACGATGTCAAGGAAGTCACCGCAGGCTATGATTGCGGTATTTCCATCGAAAGGTTTCAGGATATGAAACAAGGAGATGTTATCGAACCCTTCATACTGGAACAGGTTACAAACTGACAGGCGGTTTGGCGTACAAAAAAATGATCATCGGTTGTTGCTCCATAAAGTTTTATTTGCACGGGAACCAATCTTTAAAAGGCAAGCGCCAGGTCGTCAGAGCTATTAAAGACCGACTCAGGAATAATTTTAATGTCTCGGTCGCGGAGGTTGGAGACCAGGACATTTGGCAAAGTCTCCATATCGGCATCTCCGCTGTGGGGACTGATCGACCGTACATGGATGGGTTATTGACCAAGGTGGTCGATGCCATCGACCGGATGAATCTGGCCGAGATCACCGATTGCAAAACGGAAACCATAAATCTTGGCTCCGGAAATTTTTAAAACAGGTGGTGTGTCGTGCGGTTCAAGCGTTCGCAGAGAATTCAAGAGCTACTTCATGAAGAAATATCAAAGCTGATCCAGAATGGATTGAAAGATCCGCGGATTGGTTTTACAACCGTCACCAAGGTGGAGGTTTCTGACAATCTCAAACACGCTAAAATATTTGTCAGCGTGATGGGCTCTGAACAAGAAAAAATCGACACCCTGGACGGGCTGAAAAATGCCAAAGGGTTCATCCGTAACGCGTTGGGTAAAAACCTTTATCTAAGGTACCTCCCCGAACTGGAATTTCGGCGCGATGACAATGCCGATCATGTTGAAAAAATATCAAGGATACTCAATGGACTGCATTCTGGACCAGGTGGTCAACCTTTATAAACCGTCCGGCCCCACTTCGTTTTCCATGGTCCTTGCGGTGAAAAGGATTTTGGGAGTCAAAAAAGCGGGGCATATTGGCACCCTGGACCCAATGGCAGAGGGTATTTTGCCCATTTGCCTGAACCAATCAACCCGGATCATCCAGTTTCTAAGCCCCTTATCCAAGCATTATCAATGCACTATGACCTTGGGAACGGCCACCGACACTCAGGACTCCACCGGGCAAACCCTCTTTGAGGGAGACCCCTCAGAGGTCACCGAAACCCAGGTCCGGGACCTGCTTACAAGTTTTATCGGGGAGCAAAAACAGATCCCCCCCATGTATTCGGCCAAGAAGAGCAATGGAATTCCTCTTTACAAATTGGCCAGAAATGGTATTACTATCGAGAGAAAACCTGCCTCGGTTAATTTTTATTCCATTGATTTTATTAATATGGATGAAAATCGGGTAGAATTCGAAGTGCATTGTTCGGCGGGAACCTATATCCGCACCCTGTGCCATGATATCGGGCAAAAGCTGGGTTGTGGTGCGCATATGTCCCGGTTGACCCGAAAACGGGTGGGAGCGTTTGCTCAGGATTCTTCAATCACTCTCGAGGATTTGGAGATTGCCAGCAAAAGTGGGAATCTGGCCGGAGTGCTTTTTCCTGTAGAAAAAGCATTGCAGTTTCTTCCCGAAATCCGCGTCAGTGATGATTTTGTAGAGCTTATTGCCAACGGCAATGCCCTGCCTAAGTTTTCTCTGAAAGCTTGTCCAAAGGAATTTAAATCAGGGATGATGATGCGGGTCTGCAATGGCAGTGATAAAGTGCTTGCCATTCTTGAGTCTCTTGTCGACCAGGAACAGTTTAGCCGATTAGCATCAAAGGATATCGCGTTTAAATTAAAGCGTGTTTTAATTTAGTTATGAATATTTAAATAAAATCTGGCGGAAGAAGGTTGGAATGTTTTCGCAGAGGCATCACCAAATGTGTGCCTCTACGAAAACATTATCCAATCGTTTTCCCGCATTTAACGAGTTGGAGAAAAAATCATGGCAATGAATGCAGAACAAAAAACAACAGTTATCACCGATTACAAGCTTCATGAAAAAGACACGGGGTCTTCAGAAGTGCAGATAGCGCTCCTGACAAAACGCGTTACCTATTTGACTGAACATTTCAAGACGCATGCCAAAGACCACCATTCCCGGCGCGGACTGCTCAAGCTGGTAAGCCAGAGACGAAAACTCCTGGACCACTTGAAAAAAGAAAGTATTAGCCGTTATCAGAACATCATTTCAAAACTCGGCATTCGCAGATAATCGCGCCAAACCTACCCTGAATTCTCAGGACAATAAGATATTGGAGAGATATTAATGGAAAAAGTTGAAGTAGATATAGATGGAAAATTGATTTCACTGGAAGCCGGCGACCTGGCCCGGCAAGCTGGCGGCGCGGTCGTCGTCCGGCAGGGTGACACCATGGTACTGGTAACCGCCACCATGGCAAAAGAAGCCCGGGAAGGAATCGACTTCTTCCCTCTGACTGTAGACTATCGGGAAAAAACCTATGCCGCCGGAAAAATTCCAGGCAGTTTTTTCAAACGGGAAGCCCGGCCCGGAGACATCGAAACCCTGATCTGTCGGTTGATCGACAGACCCATCAGGCCTTTGTTCCCAAAAGGGTTCAAAAATGAAACCCAGGTTGTAGGAATCGTTGTCTCTCATGACCAGGTCAATCCCCCTGATGTTAACGCCATTACCGGTGCTTCCGCCGCGTTGATGATCTCTGACATTCCGTTTGAGACCCCTGTTGCCGGTGCCCGCATTTCACGGGTAGATGGCAAGCTGATTTTTAATCCCACTTACGAAGACACGGCGAACAGTGATCTGAACCTGATCATGGCCGGAACGGCTGACGGAATCGTAATGGTTGAAGCAGGCGCCAACGAAGTCAGCGAAGACGATATGATGCAGGCTCTGGAGTTCGGTCACGAGAGAATTAAAAAAGTGATCGAAATTCAAATTAAACTCCGGGAACTTTTGGGCAAGGAAAAACTTGTTGTAGAAGAGCCAAAAGCATGTGAAGTACTGGAAAAAAAAGTTCGCGATATTGCCGCCTCCCGTCTTGGAGAGGCCATGCAAATTGCCGGCAAGCACGAGCGTAACGATACCATCAAGAAAATTAAAGACGACCTTGCCGAAGCCTTGAGCCCTGAAGAACAGGACGAGAGAAAAGGTGAAGTTAAAGAGATTTTCCATGACCTTGAAAAAGAAGTGGTGCGTAACCTTATTCTCGACAAACAATATCGGGTAGATGGCAGAGGTTTGGCCGATGTTCGCCCTATCAGCATCATGGTCGGCTATTTGCCGCGCGTACACGGTTCCGCTGTTTTCACTCGCGGCGAAACCCAGGCTCTGGTCACCACTACGATGGGGACTTCAGTAGACGAGCAACGGTTGGACAGTCTGGAGTTTAAGGGAACCAAGTCTTTTCTCCTGCACTACAATTTTCCGGCATTTTGTACCGGTGAGGTCAAATTTATTGGCGGCCCCGGACGGCGCGAAATAGGCCACGGCATGCTGGCTGAAAGATCCCTCATCCCCATTCTGCCAAGCAGGGAAAAATTCCCTTACACCATCCGAATCGTTTCCGAGATTCTTGAATCCAACGGTTCCTCTTCCATGGCTTCCGTGTGTGGTGGTTCGCTCTCGTTGATGGACGCAGGGGTTCCTATCAAAGCCCCTGTTGCGGGCATCGCCATGGGGTTGATTAAAGAGGGAGACCGGGTGGCAGTTCTTTCCGACATTCTCGGCTCCGAAGATCATCTCGGTGACATGGACTTTAAAGTGGCGGGAACCACCAACGGTATCACCGCACTGCAAATGGATATCAAAGTTACCGGCCTGGACCGCGAACTCATGGGTAAAGCCCTGGAGCAAGCAAAAGCAGGCAGACTGCATATCCTCGGTGAAATGGATAAGGCCCTGCAAAGCCCGAGAGATGAAATGTCCAAATATGCTCCGAGAATCGTCCAGATTACGGTTCCAAAAGATAAAATTCGCGACGTTATTGGACCGGGCGGCAAAGTCATCCGCGATATCATTGACAAAACGGGCGTCACCATTGACATCAACGATGACGGGGTGGTTTCGATCGCCTCTTCCGATGAGGAAGCCGCCAGGAAGGCCATTGAATATGTGCAAAACCTGGTACAGGAAGTCGAAATCGGAAAAATCTATCTCGGCAAGGTTAAAAAAATTGTCGATTTCGGTGCCTTCGTAGAAATCTTCCCCGGCACAGATGGCTTGGTGCATATCTCACAAATCTGCGACCGTCGCATCAAAAATGTCAGTGATGAAATTCAAGAAGGTGATGAAATCAGAGTCAAGGTCATTGATGTGGATCAACAAGGAAAGGTTAAACTCAGCCGCAAGGAAGCCCTGCGCGAAGCAGTTCCCGCCGTCTGATTCAATCGTTTAAAATAAAAGCGGGATGGGCTTATGCCCATCCCGCTTTTTTATTTCTTTCTTTTGGATGGCCTAATCTGGAAACTTTACAAAAAACAATAAATTTCCCCACCTATCAAAGCTTCCAATCTTTGATCACATCAATGGACGAGTGATGAGTGAGATCGAAATGGATCGGAGTCACTGAAATATAATTTTTGCCCACCATTACGCAGTCGGCCCCTTCCTCAACCTCATCGAATCGCATCTCACCCGCCATCCAGTAATAAGTGTTGTTTCTGGGGTCTACACGTTGATCAAACGATTCAACCACCCGCGACTTCCCCTGACGGGTGATGGCTACCCCGGCAATCTCTTTTTCAGGAACAGGCGGAACATTGATGTTCAGGACAACGCCTTCAGGCAATCCTTTTTCAAGGACTTTTGCAACCAACTTGCGAGCAAATTTTGCCGCCGGTTTAAAATCGGGATTCTCATACGTGTCCAGCGAAACAGCAATACTGGGGACCCCCATGATCATCGCTTCGGTCGCGGCGGAAACCGTTCCGGAATAAAGCGCGCAAATGCCGAGATTTCCCCCAAGATTAATCCCCGAAACAACCATTCGCGGCGGTTCCTTCAACAATACGGCAATAGCCAGCTTGACACAGTCGGCCGGGGTTCCATTGACCGCGTAACCGATGAGCTTGCCTTCCTCCTCAACCTTTCGCACCTTGAGCGGCTGGGTCAGTGTGATGGCGTGACCCATGGCGCTTTGCTCTGTTTCGGGAGCGACAATGATCACCTCCTCCTCCTGACTGAGTTCCCGGTAAAGGGTTCTCAGACCATCTGCGTTAAATCCGTCATCATTACAAAGCAGGATCATAATGGGAAAGTCCATTCAATCTCAAATGTGGCTCGGGAAAAAAGGGCGCTCCCTATCGGAAACGCCCCCAACTCGAAAACACTATCAGGCCAGCGCAACGCCAGCTTGTTATTACTAATTATGTTTTTCGAAATACGTTTGTGAACCGGAAGGATCGGCCTTCATACCATCTTCGCCCTCTTTCCAGTTTGCCGGGCATACTTCGCCGTTTTTCTCATGGAACTGCAAAGCATCGACCATTCTCAACGCTTCATCAATATTTCTTCCCAGAGGCAGGTTGTTGATAACCTGATGCTGAACAATTCCGTCCTTGTCAATCAAGAACAGTCCGCGAAAAGCGATCCCTGCTGGATGCATGACCCCGTAATCGTAGGTAATTTTCTTATTCAAATCAGCAACAAGCGGATACGCGATATCGCCGAGACCACCTTTTTTACGATCTGTATTTCTCCAGGCCAGATGCGAGAAATGACTGTCGACGGAAACCCCCAACACTTCAGTATTCCGCTTCTTGAACTCAGCCATTTTTTCACTGAAAGCAATGATCTCAGTGGGGCAGACAAATGTAAAGTCCAGCGGGTAAAAAAATAGAATGACATACTTTCCCTTGTAGGAAGAAAGCTTGATTTCCTTGAAACTGCCATCAGGCATAACAGCTTGGGCAGTAAAATCAGGGGCGGGCTTGGCAACTAATGCTGACATATATAACTCCTCTTAAAAAGAACAAGTGTTTATTGGAAAACTCACTCTATCACAAATTTTACAGGGCATTCAATTGCCATCAATAACTTTTATAGACTCTCCATGGCAGTTTTATTTCCACCTACCCCCGGCCCTGACTTGACACACCGAGGCACCCTACTTACAATGATTTAGGCCAGCATTCTGCTGGCCCCAATGCGCAATGGCATTAACTAATAGCGATGAGTTACCTCGACTCACTCCGCCTGGACGGCTATAAATATATTTATGGAAATACTATTTTTAGGTACCGGTACCTCGACCGGGGTCCCTTCCCTGTGTTGCGATTGTGAGGTATGCCTGTCAAAAGACCCTCGCAACAAGCGTTTGCGCTCGTCGATTCTGGTTCGGGAAAACGAGCATACCATTCTGGTCGACACTTCTACCGACCTCCGGCAACAATGCCTGCTCTATGGAATCAGAAAAATCGATACGGTTCTATATACCCATCACCATGCTGACCATGTTCACGGGATTGATGAGTTGCGCAGTTTCAACTTTTTCAACAAAACAAAATTGCCCGTTTATGGCAACGCACAAACGTTGCGCCACCTGAACACAAACTTCAGCTATATTTTTGGCCAGGCGGAGCAGATCGGGGGAGGCATTCCACAATTGATCCCAACCCAACTGGAAGATAAAACCTATAACTTCGGCGATATCCCCGTCACACCTCTCGACATCCAGCATGGCAAGCTGATCATCAATGGGTTTCGCTTTAAAGACTCCGCCTACATCACCGACTGTAGCGGCATTCCCGATACCACGCGGGAAAAGTTGAAAGGATTAAAAGTTCTGATCCTGAACGCTCTCGGATTCAATCCCCACCCTACCCATTTCAGTCTCAGCCAAGCCCTCGAAGCCGCCAAAGACATCAACGCGGAAAGGACCATTCTTACCCACATCAACCATCAATTTGATCATGAAAAAGTGTCGCAAGACCTGCCGGAAGGAGTGGAACTTGCTCTCGACGGAATGCAGGTTGATATCTAAACCCAACTTGAACCTCAGATAAACACAGATAGACAGGGACAGAAAGCTCCCTCTTTGTCAAAGTACCCGTTCCGGGCACGAAGGCTAATATAAAACACCACAAGGGGCTGGGGTGATTGCCCACCAGGAGTTTTGATGTTATTCAAAAAACAACTGGATCGCCAGGTTCCTATC
>PCTK01000159.1:0-322 GCA_002786505.1 Nitrospinae bacterium CG22_combo_CG10-13_8_21_14_all_47_10
AGGAACTTCGAGATCCTTCGTCGCCTTCGGCTCCTCAAGGATGACGGTTTGGGGAGTTTTTCAGCAACCTGCTAGTTGCCCGCTACGGCAACGGCAACTTGGGTCATAGCGGCTTTAACGCCGGGTTCGACCGTGTCGATTATGTCCGCAATGGCGGCATGCTGGTCCATTGGCGCAATATCTCCAAGCAGGGAGATGAACACCCCGGCCGCTACCGCACTGCCAATAACGCCTGCGACATTGGGCCCCATTGCGTGCATCAGTAAAAAGTTGGAAGAGTCCGCTTCCGAGCCAACTTTCTGGGAAACCCGCGCCGCCATAG
>PCTK01000159.1:334-3857 GCA_002786505.1 Nitrospinae bacterium CG22_combo_CG10-13_8_21_14_all_47_10
CCCCTGCCGAACCAATAAGAGGATTCACCCGCCCTCCGGTCATTTTAGACATGAGTTTACCGCATATTACACCGCCTGCTGTGGCAACACTGAAAGCCACCAGCCCAAGTAAAATAATTTTGAGGGTTTCAAACCTTAAAAAGGAGTCGGCGGTCATGGAAGAACCCACAGCCAAAGCCAAGAGAATAGTAACGATATTGATCAAATGCGTTTCCGCGGTTTCGTGCAAGCGGGCGGTGACGCCGGATTCGCGAAACAGGTTGCCAAGCATTAGCATTCCCAAAAGCGGTGTGACTCCGGGTAGCATCAAACAACAGACGATGGTAACGACTACGGGAAAAATAATCTTCACGGTTTGGGATATTGGCTTCAACTGGGCCATTTTAATTTTCCGCTCTTTTTCCGTGGTAAAAAATTTCATGATAGGAGGCTGGATAAGGGGCACCAGGGACATATAAGAATAAGCCGCCACGGCAATCGGAGCGAGCAAATGCGGGGCCAGTTTGCTGGCGATAAAAATGGATGTGGGGCCATCCGCGCCGCCAATGATACCAATCGCACTGGCTTCATGCATGTTAAACCCGAGCAACACAGCACCCACCAGAGTGAAATAGATACCAACCTGGGCGGCGGCACCAAGCAGAAGCGTAGCGGGATTGGCTAAAAGCGGACCAAAGTCTGTCAGCGCACCCACCCCCAGGAAAACCAAAGGAGGAAGGACCTCATGTTTGACTCCCTGGTAAAAAAAGTTGAGGAGTCCACCGGCATCCGTGCTTGCCATCATGCTCAAGGGAATGTTGGCCAGCAAACACCCAAAACCGATTGGAAGGAGCAGAAGCGGTTCAAACTTTTTCCAGATCGCCAGATAAAGGAGAGCGCAGGCGATCAAAAGCATGACTACATTGCCCCAGGCCAAGCTGGAGAAACCGGTAGTGGTTACTATCTTGAGTGCGGACGCGCCGAAACTGAATTCCATTAGCCTATGATCACCAATTCATCGCCGGTTTGCACACCATCGCCTTCTTTAACCAGAACAGATTGAATGGCTCCTGATTGATGGGCTTTGACTTCTGATTCCATTTTCATGGATTCCATAACAAGCACGGTATCTCCTTCATTCACCACATCCCCCTCCCTGCATTTCATGGAGAAGATGGACCCTGGAAGAGGCGCCAGTAATGGGGAACCACTTGAAGCGCTGGCTACGGGAGCGGCAACAGGTGCCGTTGTTGCCGACGATGCGCCAATCGCCCCGCCGGTAGATACTTCAACGGTATAATCTTTTCCATTAACCCTGACATTGTAAACTGCCGAGCCCGCAGGAGCCGGGGCGGAGGCAACCGGAGCGCTTGCCGCGACCGGATTGTTTACTTGTGTGGGCTCAGGTTTCGGCTGGGGTTTGCCTCGCGTTTCAAAAAATTTAAGAGCTACTTTGGGGAACAGGGCATACGTCAACCGGTCTTCTTCGCTGGTGTAGGTGTCGCCCAATTCCTTACAAACTGTGTCCCATTCAGGTTCCAGCAAATCAGCCGGGCGGCAGTCTGTGACTTTTCCGTCTTTAGAAACCTTATTCATCAACTCTTCAGCGATCGGCGCGGGTAGTTTCCCATAATTTCCCAGCACGCACTGCAGGGTCTCTTTCGTGATCACTTTATAACGTTCCCCCGTCAACACGTTCAAGGTTGCCTGAGAACCGACGATCTGGCTCGTAGGCGTGACCAGGGGAGGGTAGCCCATGTCTTTTCTTACACGGGGAACTTCTTTGAGAACTTCATCGAGTTTGTCGAGCGCGTTTTGTTCCCGCAACTGGTTTTCCATATTGGAAATCATGCCGCCGGGAATTTGTGATTTGAGGATATTGATATCCACGCCCTTGAAATCGCTTTCAAACTCCGCATAGTTTTTCTTCACTTCGATGAAGTAATTGTTGATTTCTTCAAGTAGATTGAGGTCCAGGCCAGTGTCTCTGGGAGTGTCTTTCAGGGCGGCTACCAGACATTCCGTGGCGTAATGGGATGTCCCCATTGATAAGCAGGAAATAGCGGTATCCACCATATCCCCCCCCGCCTCGATGGCGCATTGCATGTTCATTCCCACAAGTCCAGTTGTCGCGTGAGTGTGCAAATGGATCGGAAGCTTGATGTTTTTCTTGAGTTCGGTAATAAGGGTCTTGGTGACGTTGGGAGTCAGGAGGCCCGCCATGTCCTTGATGCAGATAATGTCCGAACCCATATCCTCCAGTGTTTTCCCCATTTTCAGGTAGAGGTCGACATTATGGACGGGGCTGACGGTGTAGCTGATGCACCCTTCAACGGTTTCCCCGCATTTTTTTACGGTTTTAACAGCGGTTTCAATATTACGAAAGTCATTGAGGGCATCGAATATCCTGAATATATTTATTCCAACCTCTACAGACTGCTTAACAAACCGCTCAATGATATCATCAGCGTAATGCCTGTAACCCACCGCATTCTGCCCCCTGAGCAACATTTGAAACGGGGTGTTGGGCATTTTTTTCTTGAGAGCCCGGGCGCGTTCCCAAGGATCCTCATTGAGAAACCGGATGCAGGTGTCAAAGGTAGCACCGCCCCACATCTCTAAAGAGAAATAACCTACTTGATCAAGTTTTTCGGCGATGGGGAGCATGTCCTCGGTCCGCATCCGGGTAGCAAGAAGAGATTGGTGCGCATCTCGCAGGACAAGTTCGGTAATCTTAAGTGGATTAGTTTCCATGCTATTTCAATTCCTTCATGAATCAGGGATACCTGGGGCACCCGATAGTTGATAGCAACAATTCCATGCCAGTCCGTGACCTGGAAACTCTTGCTGATCCGTTTCCCAATCTGGTTTTCCCTATTAACCGATTAAGTTCTTTTTTACCTTGAATTTCGAGTTTTAATAAGGGAAAAGGTCAGGTGAAACAGGTCAGGCCGGGAAACCGGGATTCTAGTTTATTGCCCGTTCAAAATCAAATCTTATTTTCGCCAGGTCATAGGCAGAAAAAGTAAAATAACACCGTATATTTCAAGCCTTCCTAGTAACATACAAAGAATCAGGATGCCTTTTCCCATTGCCGGGATTTCTGCGTAATTCCCCATTGCGCCGACATTGCCAAGACCCGGACCGATATTGAAAAGAGTAGCCACTGGTGCCGACAAGGACGTAGTGAGATCTACGCCCATGGCTGAAAGAAGTACTCCGGCCAGAGCGGTGAAGCCCATGAACAGAAAGGTCAGGGCGGCAACATTAGAGAGGTCATCCGTGTCGACTTTTTTGTCGCCCACTTTGACATGGAAAATGGCACGCGGATATATCAGGTTTTTCAATTCCCGCATGATGATTTTCAGCAGGATGATAAATCGAATGACTTTTAATGATCCGCTAGTCGATCCGGAGCACCCTCCCACCATCATGATGGCGACGAGAAAAAGTTTTAAATAATCCGGCCATAAATTAAAATCATCGGTGACGAAGCCGGTGGTGGTATTGATGGAAACCACCGTGAAGGCCGCATTGCGAAAGG
>PCTK01000011.1:0-1633 GCA_002786505.1 Nitrospinae bacterium CG22_combo_CG10-13_8_21_14_all_47_10
CCTACATTCGCTACGCTCTTTTCGGTAAAAGGGCTGTTTTCTGTGCTATAACGATTATTACCTTTCCCATCATACAAGGGGGGAATTTTTTATCTCTGTTTATCTGTGTGAATCGGTGGCTATAAGTATTTTAGTTATCTCTTCGAAAGCCACGCATTTGCGGCAGGGTGCCGTCGAAGTTTTTTTCTGCGGATGCGGTGGATTGGATTCCTTTTTCTTCTTCCGGGGCTTTTTTCTCCAACAGGAAAACGCAGAGGTCTGGATTGACCTGGTTTTCCGGGCACATTTTCAGGTGTTGCCGGAAGAACGGCATGTTGTAGACCGGGTCGTTATAGAGCGTGTCGAGTCCGTAATGCCCGAACAGTCCTTGCAGGGGACGTGGTCCGACCAGATAGAGGAATCCGCCGGGCAGAAGTGCGTCGACCAGGCCTTGCAACATATTTTCGCAGGCTTCCCGGTCGGCGTGGTACATGAACGGAATCCATTTGAAGATCAACCCGTACTGGGTGCTGTAGGCATCGGCGATATGTTCTGCCTCGGCCAGGAACGAAACCTTTTGCAGATTCTCCAACTGGTTGCGTGATGCGGCGTAGTTCCATAACAGTTGCGCGTTTTTCTGCGCAAACTCGTTGTCGCTGTAAAGCACGGTGTATTCGCGTTCTTTAGTGCAGTCGATGCAACCGGCCAGCACCGTGTCGAAGGTGTGAATAAGCACCTTGTCAATTTTTTCCAACCGATGCGGCATGGCCGGGGCCATTTCCATATAATAAAAAATCTGGTCGAGCACCATTGGTTGCAGGGAAGCCTCGTCAATGTCGGCGGCCCCTTCGGGGTAAAACGGAACGGTGTACTGCGTCTTGACCGGATCAACCATTGGCGGTTCACCGTTGAAGAACCATTTCCAGTTGAAAGGATATTTGGTTTGCAGTTTGGTTGGATAGGTCTGCGGCCGCAAGTTCCACACGTGATCAAATCCTATTTCTCTGCCGCGTTCGCCTTCCAGCAGGGTGAACGATTGCGTCCCCACCCGTACTTCTCGTTCGATGGGAGGTTTTTTCACGCCTCCGCAATTCACATAGGGAAAGGTGATGGGGTCATCGTAGGCCGTGACTTTGTAAAGATAGCCGTCCTGTGCGGTGACGACCAACTGGTGGGTTTCGCTGAAATAGCGTACCGGTGCGTGTTTTTGCGGTGTCCAGGTGATCTCGTGTGAGGTCATAGGGTCCATGAATAATTTTTTGATGTCTTTGCCTTCCGGTCCCTGCGGCACAAAAAATGCCGAGAAAATATTGAACGCCTCTTTCGAGGGGTAAGTGGGAAGACCGCGGTATCTCAAGGGCGGGAGTGCTTCCTCCCGCGACTGGTCGTTATAAATGCCCCAGATAAACTCGAACACGGCGCCGCCGGTTCCCGGCAGGGTGGACTGGAACAGTTCGACGACGGGAATCAGGTCTAGCCGGGCCCAGTTGACCTGGAACATGAAACTGATGAACAAAGATTTATCGAACGTGCCTTCGTGCAGGGCGTAGAGCCCGTCTTTGGTGAGTTGGATGTTGTATTTGCCTTCTCCCTGATGAATCATATGGTCATCGTCGTAAAAGTATTTTACTTCGGAGAAGGGCACGCGCCAGGC
>PCTK01000011.1:1757-7521 GCA_002786505.1 Nitrospinae bacterium CG22_combo_CG10-13_8_21_14_all_47_10
AGTTGCATCCTTGCCAGGGTTAGTTGTGTGGCTCCGGTTTTATCGTCCTGAGTCCATAGCGCTTCATGCAGAGGGTGCCCTTCCGGATCGGTGCAGAGGAAACGTCTGCCCTCTTCATTGTAGAAGGTGATATGCCCGGTCGGAGCGACGATGACACGGGTATTGGCCACGCTGGCAGATCCGTTTTCGAATAGCAGGGTGCTTGAATCCTGCACCAGGGTTTCCAGATCAGGGATTTTCTTTTCCAGTTCTGTGGCAAACTCAACGTTAGCGGGAAAGATCAGCGATCCTTCCTGGGTTAACGCATGGATTAGATTTTCTTTATTTATCACGTCAATTCCTCAACAAAAGAGGTCAATTTATAATAACCCTCGTGCGCTCGCAAGGTAAAGTTGCTCCAGAGAGCCCAAATACTCCAAAAACGACCTTGTGAATGGAAAACCTGGCTGGTAATTTGTGATATTTTTAATTTGCGGGCAAGTTCCTGCTTTCAACAGGTCACGGCAACTTGCCAGGGGGCCTTATTGACAGAAAGCAGGATGCCCCCTATAATTCATACCTAAATCCGTGAAATTTAAGCTATTTTTAACCGTTGCCGGTTTGGCCTGATCGGGCAGAAAGAAGGCCTTTAAATTCGGGCAACGTTTTCAACATTCATTACAAACTCATTTTTACGAAGGCGGTATCTGTATGGACGAGGGCAGAAAATTTGAGAAGCTCGGTTATGAGAGTTTGCAGAAAAACAACATAGAAGAAGCGAAAACCAACTTCATGGAAGCCTTGAAATATATGGAGGAGGCCGGAGACGACACAGGTCAGGCTTATGTGCTGGGTAATCTGGGAAATATTTGTTTTCAAAGCAAACAGTTTGATAAGGCGGAGGATTTTTATTCCCGCTCCTTGACCTATATGGAAAAACTCAAGGATGCCAAAGGTATCGAAAGCTCACTCGGTAATCTCGGCAGTGTTTATTTTTATCAAGGTAGCCTGGAAAAGGCTGAGGAGAGTTATCAGAAAGCTTTGCAAATCATGGTTCAGGCCAATGATCCGCTCGGGCAGGGCATCTACAACGAATATCTGGGGAATACCAGCCTGAAAAAGGATGATTTGGAACAGGCCATTGACTATTACCAGAAAGCCAAAGAGTTCATGGAACTGGCCAAACAGGATGAACGGAAAATTCAGCAACTGGAAGGAAGGATCGAGTCCCTCCATAAACATCCGGCATATTTGGGAAAGAACGAATCAGCGCTTTTGGCGGAAGTGGAGTCGCTGACGGCAAGTGGGCAAAAGACCAAGGTCATTGCCAAACTACAGGACCTGGAAGAACTTTATTTCCAATGGAAGCGGATGGACAAGGTGGCCGAGACCATTCTAAAAACCATCGCGGTTCTGGAAGATATGGGAGACAAGACCTCGGCGGGGATTTGTTACGCCAATCTTGCCGGGGTATACCTGCAAATGGTCAGTGAAGGACAAGCGGAAAAAGTTGACGAGGCTGAGGCCAATTTCAAAAAGGCTCTGGAGGTGATCGGGGATTCTGACAAGCGCCGAAATTCGTATCTCTTAGGGAGTCTGGGAAATATTTATCTCAACAAAAATCAACTCGATTTGGCTTGGGAATATTATGAGAAATCTCTCAAGACCATGCAGGAGTTGGGGGACTTGCTGGGAGAAGCCAGAGGTTATGCCAACCTGGGTAATGTCCGGGGTTTGCAGAAAAACTGGCCTGCCGCGCAAGAACAGTATTTCAAATCCCTGGAGTTGATGGAGAAACAGGAGAACCGGCCTGGAATAGCCCAGCAATGCGAAGCTCTTGGGGATGTTTTTCTGAAGAAAGAAGAGTTTGATCAGGCGGAAGATTACCTGATGCGGGCCAGCGACTTGTATGAAGCCATGAAAGAGCAGGGCGCGGTCCAGGAGGTGCAGAACAAATTGATGCTTATTTTTTCCCAGCCCAAATATCTGGAAAGCAGAAAGCAACAAATTCGCGAAGCTTTGAAGAAGCCGGAGATCGAGAAGGACAGCAAACTCAAGCTGGCCCTGTTGAGCGATTTGGGTAATGTTCTATTCATGGCTAATGATTGGGATGAAGCGAGCGAGGTGGCAAGGGAGACGGTTGCTATCCATGAAAAGTCGCAGGACAAGGCGGCGCTGAGCGCGGCGTTGGGGAATCTGGGCAGTATTTTGATGCAAAAAAATGATTATGCCGGATCAGAAGAAAACTATTCCCGTGCCCTTGCGCTGAAAGAGGAGTTGAACGATCAAAAAGGTATTCGGGATTTGCATGGCAGTTATTTGAACGTCCTGATTATGGCCGGAAAAATGGATAAGGCTGAGAAGTTGGTCAAAAAATCCTTGAAGGTTCATCAGGGTAACAAAAACATGCCCGGAGTTATGTTGGAATACCGCAACCTTGGAAATATTTGCCTGCAGAAAACCGACTGGCTAAATGCCGAAAAAAATTATTTAAAGGCCCTGGAAATTAACACCCAGTCCGGTAACAAGTCGGAGATGGCAGAAGATAACAGGAACGTTTATAACCTGTATCTGCAAAAAGAAGATTGGAACCAGGCGGAAAAATTTGCTCTCAAAGCCCTGGCAATTTCTGAGGAAATCAAGGATTATCGCAATGTGTGTGCCGATTGCCGAATTCTGGCCAACCTCTATGTTGAAAAAAAGGAACGGTCCAAGCAGGAGATTTATTACAAAAAGGCTCTGGAAAATTCGCAAACGCTTAATGATCCGAAAGAGGTTCTGGTCGACCTCAGGTATCTGGGCAAGTTCAATATGGAGCGGGGATATAGGGAAAAGGCCGGGGAAAACTTCAAACAAGCTTTCGAACTTTCCAGCAAGTTGAATGACAAAAAAGAAATTGCGGAAGATTATCGCAATCTTGGCAACCTTGCTTTCAGCAATGGCGAACGTAAAGAAGCCGAAAAGTTATATTTAAATGCTTTGGAGCTTACCCGTGAGGTGGGCGATTTTAAAGGGGCCGGTCAGGATTTTACTTATCTGGGTAACCTGAAGTTTAAAGACTGTTTGTTTGAGGAAGCCGAAAACTATTTCGCACAGGCCAGCGGTTGTTTTGAAAAGACCAGCAGTTGGACCAGCCTGATCCAGTTTTATCTGACGGTGGCTCGAATGGAGACTCTGGTTTCCCGTTATGATCAGGGGGACGAATACATCAGCAAGGCCAGAAAAATTGCCAAGGATCTGGGGGATCCCGAGCAGATTATGAGGGCAATTCAGGATATCGAAAAACTCAAGGATTCCGTCGATAAGAAATAGCCCATACAAGTGGAATACGGGTTCCAGAATGTGAAATGCAAGCCTTTTTCAGGGTTTAACAATATAAAAAATAAAGGCATTTGTCTTGACACAGCCCTTTAAAAGGGGATAAATTAAAGCATCACAGGCTTTTAATTCGAGGGGTGAATTTTGCCCTGACCAGCCATTTTTCAATATTTTTAACCCTTATATTTGTGTGAATGAATGAAGGTCAGTTATAGCGCCCAATTAATGGAAGAGTCTGTTTTCCGCCATCTTAATCACTTGGAGAGGTCCGGTTACCGCTCCGATTATGACGAGTTTCATTCCCTCGCCGATCCTATTTATGAACTTCCGGAAGATGACCGCGAAGGAGCCTTTGAAAAGGTCAATCGCCTGTTTTTTCTTGAGAGGTTAAAACTGGGAGATCACGTATTGCGCGCCTTGGAAGCGGTGGGTCTTATACCTAAACGTAAACGTACGGCTAGAAAGTCGGCTCTTCTTCAAAAAACTAAGTCGGAAGAGCCTGAAAATCAGGATTCCCTGTCCGAAGGAGCGTTGGCTGAGCAGGCCGAAGCCAGTGCTGAGGGAGAAGAGACTGAGGTGGAAACAGGAGTAACCGCAGTCGCCGAAGAAGATGATGAGTCCGAACAAAATGACGAAATTGATTATGATCTGGCTCGCGAATTCGAGGAGCGCATCAAAGAAGTGGTGGTGAAACGGGCCATCAATAAAGTGGATGAAGGTTCTAATGTTCTCAACCGGGTTTCGGGGAATCCCATTATTGAGATGAGAGTTCTGGCAAGCCGGTTCAGCAACCCTGAAGAAGCTCAGGAACTCGATGCCTTCCTGATCCATGAATTCATGCATGCCAAAGATATGGTTGACCCTGAGTTCGACTATGAAGACGCTTTTATACCGGGCAACCCTTCGGTTAAAAACCTCATCACAGCAAGGTTTAAGCTTTTGTGGAATATGTATGTGGATGCCCGTCTCGCGCGGATGGGGGTTGTTTCTGTTTTGCCTAAGGAAGCACGCTACCGCGAATTCGACAACTTTTACCGTAAAATCCCTGATAAGCAGAGAAAAGGCATTTTTGAAGGGCTTTGGCATACTGAGAAACTAACTCACGAAGAGCTTCTCTCCATGGCGACCGATCTGGATACGTTGATGAGCAAATACGTCGATCCGGGTGAGATGGCAGATGAAGAAAAAGACTATATCCATTTGCAGGGATCTCCTTGTCCGCTATGCAAATTCCCGACTTACAACTGGGTGGACGATCCTGAAAGTATTTGTGATGAAATGGTTATTGAGGCCATTCAGATCGATTTCCCGGACTGGGAAAGCAAGGACGGGGGTTGTGATCGTTGCATTGAAGTTTATGAATTAAGGGCTGGTGTAGGTTAACCAGCCTTTTTTTGTGTTTGAAAACGGGCCCCCTTTTAGAGGTTGGTATTTATTTTTCAACCCTTGGCCAGGAGGTGAAAATGCCTGAAGTTTATAACTGGTAACCAGGTTGGATGGCCACATACGTCTGTGACGAAAGGCAGACAGCAAGTTCGCGTTTGTGTTTGACATGAACGGTCTGTTGATAGTAGCGCGAATCAATCCGGTTTCATGATGAGGTTGTCACCCCACCCGGAATCCGGTTAATACGCAACAAGGAGATTAAAATGGGCAATGTAACTCATGCAAAATCAGGCGATCCAATGCTCGCGGTACTTGGGCAAACGGGTTCTCTGGAAGAGCTGAAAGAGGAAAGAATATCCCTGCAATTAGCCAGGGGACGTGTATACGACATCCTTTCCAGCGCTTTTAGTTATCCCTGGAACCGAAAGTTTTTCAGGCCCAAGTCTTTGCTTGAGCCCATGGATATTGCGCTTGTAGATGAAGAAGACTGGAAACATGTCAAATCTATCATTGATGGGTTTAACAAGTATTTACCTAAAATGACAGTCAAACAGGTGCAACAGGAATATGTGAGGGTTTTTGGACATGCGGTTTCCATGGAGTGTCCTCCTTATGAAATGCAGTATGGTACCGAAGGCGGTATCCAGTCCCAGACGGATGTTTTGATTCAATTGGGCGGTTTTTATGAAACCTTCGGGTTTGAACAACCTCGCAATAGAACAAGGGAAAGGGTCGACCATATTTCCATTGAACTGGCATTCATGTTTTTCATGTGTTTTCGAACAGCTTTTGGAATTCAAAATGGACATGACGAAAGAAATATCAATGTTCTGACAAGTAGCATGAAGAAATTCATCCGCAATCATATCGGGCGATGGGGCCCTCTGTTTTGTATCTTTACGTCCCGAAAAGCCGAGCGCGGACTCTATAAGGATATTGTGGATATTCTGGCGATTTTCCTGAAAAATGAAAATCTTTTGCTGGATATTAAACCGGTTAAAGTTGAGGAGCCGGAGTACCGGTCCTTGTCTTATAGTATGGAAAATGATTTGATCGCCAACGCACCCTCTGAGTGTGAACC
>PCTK01000011.1:7587-8375 GCA_002786505.1 Nitrospinae bacterium CG22_combo_CG10-13_8_21_14_all_47_10
CATGCTCATCCTCCGGCTTTTTTTATTTTGCTTCGCCAGGTAAAACTCTCTCAACTAAACGAAATTACCCGTGCCGGGCACAGGAGTTAAGGTGAAATATAACGTTTTCACTGCGTTCAGAATGAAAGGAAAATTGAGTTTTTCAGCAACCCGCCAGTGCTTGAAATATTAAAATCCCCCTCCCTGCAATCAGCATCTAAACATTGCCAGTACCACCTTGGGCAGACCCCAAATGCTCTGCCCAGCCAGTATGGGGAAAAACACACGTGGCCCCCTGGTTACCTGAAGACAAGGACGAAATGTTTATCTACGATATCATGAGTCAGGGATTGGAGCTTCTTGCCAGACGCGAGTTGCAGGAGGCTGAAAATCTGTTTTTGAGTGTGGTCAATGATCCCTATTCACAGCCGGAAGAAACCAAACAGGCGAAGCAATATTTAAACGATATTCGTGATTGTAAAAAAGGCGATAAAACCCTCAACTTCGATCTTTACAAAGATTTGGTCAAAAAGGTTGTTGTCAGGCTGGATTATGTGGATGACCTGATTGCGGATATTTATTTTTCTCCCGCCAGGTCCTATGCTGAAATTGATCAGGAGCTTTTTTCCAGAATCCCCGTCATTGTTAATCGCCTCAAGCAAATTAAAATCGGAGATATTTCGGCTCGTGACAAACTATTTGCGGGGTTCGAAAAAAAAGGGGCTCGCCTGATCAGGAAACGTTTGCAGGAAGGGGAAGATAATTCTTTCGATAATTATCGCTATAAAACGATCTTTAGAAAATTTGTG
>PCTK01000011.1:8436-10916 GCA_002786505.1 Nitrospinae bacterium CG22_combo_CG10-13_8_21_14_all_47_10
CCGGCGAGATCCAGCTTTTGGATGATCCTAAGCTGACGGTTTTGACGCCCAAATATTCATGGATCATTGAATCCACTTTAAAAAGCCAGTGGTTTTTATTGAGAAGTTATTTTTTCAAGGCCAGGACGGAAATCGAATCCCAATTCAGGAAGAAAGAAGGAACCCGTAAATACTGGGAAGAGGTCAAGTATAAGAAAATAAGAATTTTTGAAGAGTGCGGTTTCAGCGAAGCAAATATACAGAAATTCCTTTTCATTGATAAGCTGAATTTTAAAACTCTGGAAGAAATTCATGGCTTTGCAAAATCCATGGATCTTGCCCTGGTGCCACGTGATGTCAGCCTGGCTTTGAGAGGGGTCGGGAAAGCCAAAGACCATATCCGTGAACGCGGAGGTTTCCTGATGGGAAACCGGAAAGTTTTCCAGGACGCTCTTCTGGAGCTGGGATTCTCCAAAAAAAATGCGTATGTTATTGCCCGGCAGGCCAAGCGGTCCAACAATCACCAGATTCAGGAGGCTTTTAAACTTGCCCTGCAGGTGACTCGGGACGAAATCGCATGGTATCGCATCCCGCCTGATTCGGAAAAATTGAAAAATGAAATCGAGAACCAGTGCGTTAAGCATTTGAGCACGGTACGAATCCATTTTTTTGAAAGAGGGCGGCTGAATAAAATCCTGCTCCAGGAAGGGAAGCCGCTGATCAGAAGTTATCTGGAAAAGGTTTATGGGGACAGGGTTTCAGACCTGCATTGCTATTTCCGTCTGGAAACCATTCATCAATACTACAAACTGAAGTTTTTCCAATATCACGAAGAGGCTGTTCCCAGTGTTTCCGAATTGATCAAGATCAGCCGAAAGGAGTTTCAGCCGACGCTGGTAAAAGGTTATGAAGCTTTCTTGAAAAAGAAACACCTGCAAATTTCCCCGTCATTGTACAAGAGCATTGCCTGCAAATCTTCCGTGACACTTTGGGAGGATGCCTATACGACTCCTGAAGAAAAAATCCTTTTGCGCTTCTGGTTTTTGATGGATCACTGCGTCACGATAAACCAGAAACTTGTAGACAGCGGAGTTTTGAAAACCGGATTTGATCTCTGGGGGTTCCTGAAGAATCAGGGAGAAGATTGCAAAAGCTGATTCATCCGGTTTTGCATATCTTTGAGAGGCATGAGGTCGCCTTTTTTTGAGGCGGCGGCGATTCCTTTTTTATACGTGTCAATGGCCTCTTCTTTATTCGCGAGCTTTTCCCAGGTTTTGCCCAGCAACAGGTAAGCGGCGGAGTAATCCTTATGCGCCTCAATAACGGTTTTCAATGGTTCGAGTCCTTCCTGATAGCGCCCGGTTTCGAGGTAAATGGATCCTAAACCAAAGTTTGCCACCTGGTCTTGCGGGTCAATCTCCAGCACTTGTTTGAACATTACAACCCGCTCTTCCATCTCTTTCTTTTTTTGTTCTTCTTCCTTTTTCTTTAACTTTGTAGCCATATTTTTTTGGATCGCCTTTTCAAACTGCAAGGCGGTGGCTTCGGCTTTTTCATTTTCCGCATCTTCGATCCGGCCCTGTTTCATGTAATAAACCGAAAGGTTGGTGTGTGCCATTATTTCCTGGGGATTGATCTCGGTCAGCCTTTTCATGAGGGCGATGGCTTCATCAAGCTTGTTTTGTTTGGCAAGGAAAACCCCCAACGCTTCATAAGCTTCGGCGTTTTTAGGGTCCAGCTCAATGGACTCCCGCAGTAAAGCAATAGGCTTATCCAGGTCATCCTGCTCTTTGTAAATTTGCAGGGCCTGATGCAAAAGTTTATTGGAGTGGTCCTTTCGGGTCTGCGCCTGATAAAAAGGCAATAAACAGGTTTTAACCTTATAAGGTTTATCGTCGATGGTTGTATCGAGTTCGATGTCTGGACTTCTGTTGTCTTTATGTATGTATGCAAGGGCAATGACTTTATCCAGCGTGACAGAGCGGATGGAACTTTTTATCGTGCCGATTTTTTTATTGTCCAGTTTGAGAGTGCCGTTAAAAGGCGGGGGGATCACTCCTTCAAGGATCAAACCCATCAAAGCGAAGTTTGGCGCGCCGTAGGTTTTGATCCGGGCGATCACTTCCTGGCCAATATAGCACCCCTTGTTGTAGCTGACGGAAGTGTGCTCCAATCCGGTCTCAGGCAGGATATTCTTTTTGTCCATATCCCTGCCGTAAATAGGTATTCCCGCCTCAATCCGCAAAACTTCACGGGCGGTTTCGCTGACTTTTACCGGTGGCGGATCGTTTTGCAAAATGAGGTGCAGAATCCGGTCTTTTAAATCCTTTGGAAAACAAAGGATATAACCGTCTTCTCCGGTCAGGCTTTTCTGGATGAGGTCTATATGCTGTCCATTGAGAACCAGTTTCCCTGTGTCATTGGGCTTGTCCGGCAGGTTTTGGACTGCAAAAACTTTTTCCAGAATGAGTGCACTTTTTGGGCCCTGCAAAGCCAGCAAT
>PCTK01000011.1:10964-15783 GCA_002786505.1 Nitrospinae bacterium CG22_combo_CG10-13_8_21_14_all_47_10
TCCAAATGGTCCAGCAGGATGTCCTTTTGTGTGGCTTCTACCAGAATGAGGGCTGTGTGTTCGCCCGTCCGGTGTATGGAAAAATTGGCGATCAGTCGCGCTTGACGGTCGGTGATGGCGCTGTTCTGGCCTTGCCCTACCTGGACCTGCAAGACATTATTGGTGGTCTGGGTCTGCAGAAACGAGAAGGTGTCTTTGCCTTTTGCCAAAATAAGGCACCAGTCGTCCAGTGGGAAATACCCGCAATGGTTGCGCGCTTGATCGACTTCAGTCTGTAAAATTTGCATTTACCGTTTGGGCGAAGGCCGTTCCCCCTTGATAAGGGGGGATTGAGGGGGGTTATTAATCGTCTTCTGTTGGCAACGAAGAATATTATTACGTCAGGTGATCGAGAAAGACTCACCACATCCGCAGGTTGAGGTGGCGTTGGGGTTAACAAAAACAAACCCTTTTCCCTGCAAGCCATCCTGAAAATCCAGTTGCATGCCTTTAAGGTAAATCATGCTTTTGGCATCCATGAACACATTAAATCCTTCGTGCTCAATGATGGTGTCGCCCTTTTCCTGCGGAGTGAATTGCAGGTCGTAGGACAGGCCTGAACATCCGCCGCCTTTGACTCCCAGGCGTAGTCCGATATCAGGGTTGTTTTCGGCTTTAACCAGCCTAATGACCTCTTCACTGGCCTTAGGGGTAATTTTTACAAAATCAATGTCAACTGCCATGAATGCCTCCAAATTTAACCCCCTCTTTCCCAAAGTACCCGTGCCGGGCACGAAGGCTGAGGTAAAATATCACGTACCCGTGCCGGGCATGAGGGCTAATAGAGAAATATCACAAGGGCTTGGGTGATTTACCTTAAGAAAAAATCCAATATTAATAATTAGATATCATCTGAGTGCCTAAAGATTCACTAATTATACTTAATTTTAGGGTTTCTAGTCAAATCGCCCGTTGGTTTGGGTTTAGAGGTGAGCCAGAGTAAAAAATAATATTAAATTCAAGGGGATCCGTGTTTTGCAGGGCATCGGATTTAAGGCAAAAAAACCGGAAAAAGCTTGAAAAGCTTAAATCTTTTTGGCAAAAATAGAATCAAACATTACACAGGTTGTTTCAACCCCAAATGGAGACAGGTATAAGGATGATCAGTATTCCGGATTTGATTGGTTTAGTGCAAACAGCAGTTCCTGACGCGGAAGTGAACGCATTGGATAAAACAGGGATGAAGGATCATTTCGTCATCCACGTCACCTCAAAAACTTTTGAAGGGGTGGGAATTATGGATCGGCACCGTATGGTTATGGCCGCTCTTGACCCGGCAATGAAAGATGGTCGGTTGCACGCGGCGGAAGTCAAAACCGCGACACCCTAGAGTGGGTCCCCCATCTCCCCTCAATTTATAATTATGTTAATGTTGATATTTTTTTAAAGGAGTGAGTAATGTCCGGTATTGAAGATCAAATTAAAGAAGAAATCGCGGCGCATAAAATCCTGATTTACGGAAAAGGCACTAAACAGCAACCGCAATGCGGATTCACCGTGGAGACCATTCAGTTTTTCAATAAATATGGTTACCCTTTTGAGGTCATTAACTGTCTTGAAGATATGAGCAAGCGGGAAGCACTGAACAAGATGACCAACTGGCCGACACTTCCCAAAGTTTTCATTGATGGCAAGTTTTACGGCGATACAGACATCCTCGATGAGATGGAAGCCAAGGGTGAGGTAGAACCCCTCATTAAAGCCGCGTTTGGTGAGTAACTCCCCTTATCAGGGACGAGGGGCTCGCGGGAAACATCCCTCAAGCCCTGCTCTCTTTTTAGGGTTCTGTCATGTGCAGGCCAATTGATAAAAATCAACTAAAGGATACTTCCATGCCTGATGAGTTAGAAGTTGGGGACCGTGCGCCAAATTTCGAATTGCCCGCCTGCTATGGTTATAAAGCTGGCTCGTCAAGTCCATCCGCGGAAGAAAAGGTAGTTGTCAGCCTGAAAGACTTTCAGGACAAAAAATGGGTGGTGCTGGTTTTTTACCGGCAGGATAGCAGTCCTGAAGATACCCGCCTCATGGTCGGATTCAATGAGTGGAACAGAAAGTTCAAAACCCGCGAGGTAGAAGTTCTGGGATGCAGTTGGAACGGTGTCAACTCTCATCAACAATTCATCGAAGTGTTCCAGTTCGGGTTTACCCTATTGGCAGACGAGCACAAAAAGACCACGGAACTCTATGGGGTGATCAAAGAAGAAGATGATCTGGGCCAGATGGTCAAATACATCGACCGCACCACCTTTGTCATTGATAAAACGGGAATGATCCGCGCGGTTTGGCGGGACATTGAAGACCTCCGAGATCATCCCGCCGCAGTCTGGGAATTCATCCAGAAAGAAAAACGCTAGCGCGGAACCTCCGCCGGTGACTGGCAATAGCTTTATCTTGCGGGCAATCGGTGTCTCGGCTGAATAAGGCTAATATTGCTTATCGTTGCGATGATTGGCGATAATGGTGTCCCGGATTGATTGTAACAGCGCCTCATTTTCTTTTTTATCGGGGCTGGGTTCAATGGGTGGGGAGATGATCACTCGGACGGAGCCGGGATTGATGACGGCACTGCCTTTTTTTATAATTTCGCCGCTACCTATTATGGTGATGGGCACCATAGGGCTTTTGGACCGGCTGGCTATCAGGCTACTGCCTTTTTTAAACGGGCCGATTTGTCCGTCCTCAGAGCGTGTTCCTTCCGGGAAAATAATTATTGAGCATCCTTCCTTTATCTTTTCCAGAGTCTTGTGAAACGCCTCATAAGCTTTCTTGTGGTCACCTCTTTCTACCGGGATGTATCCTGCCGCTGACATCGCCCAGCCTACAAATGGAATTTTAAAAAGGCTGGCTTTGGCGACCCATCGTATTTGCACGGGAAGATATCCGGATAACGCGAAAATATCAAAATATCCCTGATGGTTGGAAACGAAAATTTGCGGGCGATCGGAAACAATATTTTCCTGCCCGCTAATCTCAACTTTAACTCCGTTCAGCTTGCAAAGAAGTCGGCACCAGAGTCGGGATATGTTGTGGGAGCGGTTGCCGCTTTTATCAAAAAAACCTGCGCCAATAGCGCAAACTCCGAGAATCAGGGATAGAAAAGAAATGAGTATCCAAAACCTGGCTGTATGATAAATTGAAACGAGTTGGCTCAATTGGGATTCCGTCTGAAGTCGGATTAAATAATATGGTGAGCAATCAAAAAAGTATTTTTATCTGGTTTCAAATCGGGCTGGTTTTAATATTACCGCTTGTTAATGTTCAGGGTTCCGCCGCTTGGGGGCCTCAGGGGCACCGGATTATCGCCTTAATTGCTGAGGCTCATTTGCAACCGGAGGTTAAAAAAAATATCCGGGAAAAGTTTAACATAAACAACCTGGCAGATGTTGCAATCTGGGCAGACGAAATCCGGAAAAAACAAAAAGAAGAGAATCCCTGGCATTACACCAATATCGAAGAAGGGCAATGGACTTATAATGCGGAAAGAGATTGCCCCTTGGGAGCCTGCGTCACAGGAAAAATTCATGAATTTTCAGGAGTTTTGGGAGACCGTTCCGTTTCTTTGAAGCAAAGAAAGGACGCGCTGAAATATCTGGTACATTTTGTGGGGGATGTTCATCAACCTCTCCATTTGGGTAATAGAAAAGACCGTGGTGGCGGGACCCTCTATTTCCCTTATATGGGGAAAAAAGTAAGCCTGCATTTTTTATGGGATGGGGGGCTGATAGAATGGAAGGGCTCTCTGTTGCAATACGCGTCGCGCTTGAATAAAAGGGTATCTGAAGACGAGGTTGCGATGTGGAACCTGTCCACCATTTCTGATTGGGCCAACGAGTCCCGAAGCCTGGCTTTAAAGGTGGCCTATAATGTTGACAAGGAAGGCTTGAGCAAAGCTTATATTGAAAGGGGCCGGGAGATTATAAACCTGCGGCTAACGCAGGCTGGAGTTCGGCTTGCGTACCTGTTGAATAAATTATTAACGATTATGTAATGGGGGAGGCCTTGACAGATAATAGTCCAGTTTATTTCAAACAGTTGTTGTCGGGCATTGATTTGGGGACTCATGACCCCTCGGCACGTTCAATGGCCAACTTTTTATACCTGATCGGGAATAAGGAAACCCGCGAATGCGTGGTGGTTGATCCGGCTTGGGATATTGATGGGGTGCTCAAAGTAGTGGAAGAGGATGGCATGAAGCTGACGGGCGCTTTGGTGACCCATTACCATCCCGACCATGTGGGAGGAGAAATTTTTGGCATTGAAATTACCGGACTGGCTGAGTTGATGGAAAAAAATCCTGTACCGGTCTATGTGAACAAGCATGAGGCGGAGGGACTGAAAAAGGTCACGGGAATATCAATGTCTGACATGAAGCAGGTGGATGGGGAGGACAAGCTTAAACTGGGTTCCGTGGAAATCAGTTTTTTGCATACCCCCGGACATACGCCAGGGTCGCAGTGTTTCCGGGTAGCTGACAGTCTGGTTGCTGGAGACACGCTTTTTTTGCAAGGGTGTGGGCGGGTAGATCTGCCAGGAGGGAACAGTGAAGAATTATTCCATACCCTTACCCGAAGGTTGTCCAAAGTTGAAGATCATATAACGTTGTATCCGGGCCATAATTACGGAGGCAAACCTTTTGGCGAGATGGGGGATGTCCGCCGGTCAAATTCATATCTTCAAATTCAACGCCTGGAAGATTGGTTGGCGATCATGGGCCGGTAGCTCGACCACATATAAAAGGCGAGTTCCCGTGAGCTGGTTTTTCCTGCCGCTGTTAGCCCGT
>PCTK01000011.1:15797-16825 GCA_002786505.1 Nitrospinae bacterium CG22_combo_CG10-13_8_21_14_all_47_10
TAAGAGGGATTGCAACTTTCTGGTAAATAGAATAAATTCAGCCTGCTTAAACATTATGGCCAAGGAGGTCATCCGATGAGATCCATTCTTTCAATGTTTGCCAAATCCCCGTTCAAACCCCTTGCAAGCCATATGGACAAAGTCCGTGCCTGCGTGGAGGAAATCAAGCCCCTGTTTGACGCGCTGGAAGGTAGGGACTACGAGGCGGTTCAAAAAACCTCTGAACTGATCGTGAAGCTGGAACATGAAGCGGATAACATCAAGGACAATATTCGCTCCCATATGCGGCAAAGCATATTCCTTCCGGTTGATAAAAAAGATTTTATGCATCTTTTATCTGCCCAGGATGATATTGCAGACGCTGTCGAAGATTTGGCGGTTTTGTTGCGTATTAAAAATCTGGGTGTTCCCGAGGAAATCAAGCCTGCTTTACATGAATTGGTGAATCATATTGTCAAAACAGCTCATTTGGGTTGTGACCTGATTTATGAACTGGAAGCTTTGTTAGAGGCCTCCTTTGGTGGTGCTGAAGCGGAGAAAGTAGAGAAGGCGGCACAGGAACTGGCGACCGCTGAATGGGAAGCTGATCGCAAGCAGTTTAAATTGGCGCAAAAGCTGTTTGCGCTGGGAAATGATTTAAGTGCGGCAGATTTATTGCTGTGGAATGAAGCGATCAAAAAGCTTGGGGCTGTCGCAGACAAGACAGAACAAATCGGTAAAACGCTCAGAATTTTCCTTTCTCAATAATTCTATTTTTTAATCTCTTTTTACTTTTGGCAAGGAGCCTGGCTTGGATTTAGACACCTTCCTGCTTTCACTCGCGGTAATTGCTTGTATCTACATGGCGTGTAATATTGGAGCGAATGATGTTGCCAATGCCATGGGGACAAGCGTTGGATCAAAAACCCTGACCTTTCGCCAGGCTATAATCGTTGCCGCAGTGGCTGAATTCATAGGCGCCTTCTTTGTCGGGGGCCATGTTTCTGACACGATCCGCAAAGGCATGCTTGATCCCACCGTTTTCGAGG
>PCTK01000011.1:16916-18160 GCA_002786505.1 Nitrospinae bacterium CG22_combo_CG10-13_8_21_14_all_47_10
TTCTACAACTCATTCCATTGTGGGAGGGGTTGTGGGGTTTGGCGTTATCGCCGGGGGCGTGGATGTCATTAACTGGGGAAAAGTTGGCCAGGTGGTTTTGAGTTGGGTGGTTTCGCCGGTCATGGGCGGTTTTATTTCTTTTCTGGTATTTAAATTTATCAGTAAAAGCGTTTTCAGCAAGCGGACACCATTGGTCCATGCTAAAAACCTGCTCCCTTATATGGTGTTTTTTGTGTTTGTGATCCTTTCCAACGCCATGGTTTATAAGGGGCTGAAAAACCTTCACCTGGACCTTTCTTTTGGCCAGGCTCTGGCTAGCTCTCTCATTGTGGGAGCTTTGGCATTTATAGTTGCAAAATTTTTGGCAAAAAAAATACCCTACAATGATTCCTGGAACCTCCAAAAACAATTTCATGAAACAGAAAATGTCTTTAAGTACCTGCAAATTTTAACTGCGTTTTATGTCGCTTTTGCTCATGGCTCCAATGATGTAGCCAATGCAGTGGGTCCTTTGGCGGCTGTGGTGGCGATTCTCAAAGATGGGCAGGTGCATATGAAAGTGGGTATGCCAACCTGGATATTGGGGTTGGGCGGTGGATTTATCGTGTTTGGGTTGATGATCTGGGGGGCTAAGGTGATGGCCACCATTGGAGAAAAGATTACGGAAATCACTCCTTCAAGAGGGTTTGCGGCTGAGTTTGGAGCGGCCACGGTGGTATTGATCTGCTCCAAAATGGGACTACCCATTTCCACCACACATACTCTGGTGGGTTCGGTGATCGGGGTGGGGCTGGCGAGAGGCTTGCCAACTCTGAATTTGGATATCATTAAAATGATCGTGATTTCCTGGGTCTCGACCATTCCGTTCACGGCTGGAATCGCCATGGTTTGTTTTAAAACATTTCTGTTTTTTTTGGCTTAGAACAATCAGTTATTCAAATAAAAAAGCCCCATGACCGGAAAGGCCAAGGGGCTTTTTTATAGGGCCTGAAAAGTCCCCAATTAATTATAATTTTGTTTTTGCAGGTATTCTGGCAGGATCCATTCCAGTGCATCCAAATCTGGATTGTAATGAGCCAAAGCTCCACAGAAGGAGCAATACTCAATCCCGACTTCGTAGTCCAGGGTGACAGTGTTAGCCCTGTGCTCACAGAACTTCTTCTTTACTTCCGTGGACTCGTCATCCTTATCCCGGAACCATCCTTTAGATATTGTTAAGTCTTCCATTAAGCTTCTCCTTGTTC
>PCTK01000020.1 GCA_002786505.1 Nitrospinae bacterium CG22_combo_CG10-13_8_21_14_all_47_10
ATTTTGATTCGGATTTTGCGGATTCATCAATCCACAATCGAACTCCAACTCTTGCTGGATCCACACCGCCAATTATTGACGCCACCCAACAAGTGTTTGGGGCTGGCTCAATGTACAGGAGTGCAAATGGCGGGGAGGATGGTCGCCTTTATTATCCTCCTGCAACAGATTGGAATATTACAGATTCAATTCCATTTCAGGCCAGTTTCAGATTAAGGGCAACAACCAATCCCATGAATCGCGTATTCATGTCAAATGCAAGCAGTGGCTGGGGGGGTGCGGGGTTTCACTTCTCCCATACATGGAATTCATCAATGGAGAAAATAGGAATTGCCTCTAATGGAGCGTTTAAAGCTTTATGGAATTATACGTTCCCGTTGAACACCTGGACAGCCCATAGGGTTAACCATGACGGGGCTGGAAATTATCGCTGGTATGTAAACGGTGTTCTTTTGGGAGTTGTTACACCTTCCGGCCTTTTAGATAACCCCTCGGGGAATCTGGTTGTTGGCGCAAGGATTTCCGATACCGCTTTTCAAGGCAACATGGACGAGGTTCTTTGGGAAAAGCACCCGGACTTAGTAATTACAACCTCGCCCACCTATGAAGTTGAAGATAAGCAGTTTGTGATTGTGTAGGGGCGATTCATGTACGGGCGACCGGCCGGTCGCCCCTACTACTGGATTCCCGCCTGCGCGGGAATGACGGGTGGGGGCGCGGGCGTGATATTTTTCTTTTGCTTTCGTGCCCCGCAGAGGTAAATGACATCCTGAAACGCTGAGAGGAGGAAAATAAATGGCTACAAAATACCTGGAAAATGTTTTTGAATCTTTTGACCCGGAAAACGAATTTAGTCCTTTTGAGAACGACATACCTCAGGATTATCTCAGTGATCCCGTTATTCAAAACCTTTTAAAACAGCAGGAAAAAATAAACCGGTTTAAAGATATCTGCAATCCGGGAATATCTTTTGCCTTTTACCAGTAGTCGCGAAAAGTTTTTCGCCACTACTGGTAAGGAGACCTTTGCATAACGTGGTTCTGTATTGAGAAAAAGCGAGATCCTTCTTCGCCAAGGCTCATCAGGATGACAATACGATGGTTTCTGCATGTCATTCTGAGCGTAAGCGAAGAATCTCCCGGCGTTATGCAAAGCCCTCACTGGTAAGGGGGGTGTTTCGCTATTCGATTTACCGGGTTTCCGTTCAAACAATTTAAAATTAATTTATGAAATTTATCGACTTGTTTAGAAGCTTCCAGAAAAAAGAGAGTTCTGTCACCCGAGCCTTGACCTTATGGTTGCCTGCAGGGCAAGGAGTTTCCAGCAAAACCGATTATGCTTCTTTGGCGAAAGAGGGATTTACCCAAAACAGCGTTGCGTTTTCCTGTGTTAAGGAAATTGCTTCGGCAAGTGCCGGCGTGCCCTGGATTCTGTTTCGAAAATTACCGGGAGGGGAACGGCGAGAGGTGTCCCAACACCCTCTGCTGGATTTGTTAGCCCGGCCCAATCCCCTTCAGGGAAAATATGAGCTGATTGAGTCCATGGTTTGTCATCTCTATATTTCCGGAAATACTTATATGGAGGCCGTGGGGCCAACGGGTGGTGGTCCTTCCGGCTTACCGAAAGAACTTTATGTTCTCAGGCCGGACCGGATGAAAGTCATTCCCGATGCGGTCCATTACGTTGGGGGTTATGAGTACACGGCTTCCGGAAATAGAGTTGAGTTTCCACGTGACCGGATTTTACATTTGAAACTATTTAATCCACTTGATGACTGGTATGGCCTATCTCCGGTTCAAGTTGCGGCCCTGGCTATTGACAAACTTAACTCGGGCGATAAGTGGAACGCATCATTGTTACAAAACGCGGCGGTTCCTTCCGGTGCCTTGACCTGCAAGCAACGCTTGACGGATGATCAGTTTGACCGCTTGAAAACCGAAATGCGGCGGCAGATTCAGGGTGTCAACAATGCCCGGGAACCTCTGCTTTTGGAGCAGGACCTGGAATGGAAGGAACTGGGAATTTCTCCCAAAGACATGGATTGGATTGAAGGTTTGAAAATGAGCGCACTCCAGGTAACGCAAGTATTCAATGTTCCGCCGGAATTGGTGGGGTTGGGTCCTGCTACATACCAGAACCGCAAAGAGGCGCGAAAGGCTTTATATACCGAAGTGGTTTGCCCATTTCTTAATCGGCTTCGTGATGGCTTGAATAATTGGTTGGTACCCCGTTTTGGTGATGATCTCTTTTTGGATTATGACAAGGATGGTATTGAGGCTTTGTCGGAAGATCAGGAAGCATTGTGGAACCGGGTGAATCAATGTGAATTTTTAACGGTAAATGAAAAACGCCATATGGTTGGGTTTGATGATGTCCCAGATGGAGACAGGCTTTCGTTAAACCATTACCCAAACTCCGGGAGTGAATCATCATGAAAGAAATCAAATCGTTTCCCTTTGCCCTGGATGAGCTTAATGATGCTGGGGAGTTCTCGGGCTATGCCTCCACTTTTGGATCTGTCGATCTGGGTGGGGATGTGGTGGAAAAAGGAGCTTACAATAAAACCTTAAAGGAGAGCCGGGGGCGCATCCCCATCCTTGACCACCATGACCCCACCCGGCAGATTGGCTGGAATGTTCAAGCACATGAAGATGAACGTGGTTTGTTCGTACGCGGACTGCTTGATCTTAATGTAAAAATGGCACGGGAACGTCATAGCCTTATGAAAATGGCCCAAAGCATTGGCGGACGCACGGGACTCTCTATCGGGTTTCGAACGATCAAGGAAGAGCCGGATCGTAAACGTTCCGGCATTCGTCGGTTGAAAGAAATTCAACTTTTTGAATACAGCGTTGTTACGTTTCCCATGAACCCTCAGGCGGGAGTGGTCAGTGTTAAGGCAAAAGAACAATTGATCGGTCAGTTTTTGCAAAATGCCGTGGGGTTGGACGAGCGACAAACCCAGCGCGCAATCGATAATTTAAAATCACTCCTTTCCGATAATTGTGAGCCGGATTCCCACTCACAAAGGTTGGCAATGGGAGCCGATATCCGGAATTGGGAGTCTTTACAACTTTCCCTGCGTCGACTTTTGAACTCTGTAAAGGGAGTTTGAATTAACCAGAATTTCTAATTTTAGACCTTCCTCAGGCCAAATAATAACGAGTTTGTTCCTTATTATAAGGGAAACTATTCGTAATAGGTCTGGCGAGGGTCTTTTTTATTGAAGGAGATTGAAATGGAAGAGATTAAACAGCTTGTTGAGGAGCTCAATCAGGCATTTATGGAACACAAGGTCAAAAATGATCAACGCCTGAACGAAATTCAGAAAAAAGGTTACGCCGATCCGGTTCTTGAGGAGCAAGTCGACCGCGTGGCTAAAGAGATCCAAAACCTGACGGAGGTTAAAGAGAGACTGGAACGGGTGGAAACCAAACTCGAACGCCCAATTCTGGGAAGGCAGGAAAGCAAGGAAAGGGATCCGTTTGCCAGCGCAAGAAAAGAAGCGGTTGTTCATTACCTTAGAAAGGGAGAAGGATTTTTAACTCCGCAGGAAGTCAAACTCCTTGCAACTGACAGCGATCCGGACGGTGGATATTGGATGACTTCTGAAATATCTCAACAGGCCATTCAAAAAGTTTATGAAACTTCGCCCATGCGTAACATTGCCACAGTCCAGACCATCTCAAGCGATGCTCTGGAAATTCCTGAAGATCTTAACGAAGCTGACAGCGGATGGACTTCGGAGCGGTCTGCCCGCACTGAAACCAGTACCCCGCAGATTGGAGTGCGTAGAATTCCTGTTCATGAGCTTTACGCCATGCCGAAAGCGACGCAGACCCTGCTGGATGATTCTCGTATTGATGTGGAGTCCTGGTTGTCGGTGAAAATTGCCGACAAGATGGCGCGTATTGAAAACTCCGCGTTTATCAATGGGGATGGTGTTGGAAAACCGCGCGGTATATTGACTTACTTGGCAGGCACAACTAATCCTGGCCAGGTGCAACAAGTCAACTCTGGAAACGCCAGCTCTTTGACGGCGGATGGCCTGCGCGCTTTGTTTTACACTTTGAAAAGTTCCTACATTCCTAATGCCCGGTGGTTGATGTCACGAAGCGCCATTGAAGAAGTTTCCAAGTTGAAAGACTCGGGTGGTTCATACATTTGGCAACCTGGGTTCCAGGAGGGCGAACCACAAACCTTGCTGGGTCACCCGATTGAACGTATGGAAGATATGCCGCAAGTGGTGGCCAACTCCATGTCTGTAGCATTTGGTGATTTCAGGCAGGCCTACACCATTGTTGACCGGATGGGGCTGAGGGTTCTTCGTGATCCTTTCAGTTCCAAACCTTTTGTGTTGTTTTATACCACGAAGCGTACCGGTGGTGATGTGGCTAACTTCGAAGCCTTTGCTATTCAAAAAACTGCCGCATAACAGCGAAATGCTCCAACCCCTTTTAAATATTTTGACGGAGAAAAAAATGAAAGATCTTAAAAACCATGTAGATGCGGTCAATTCCATTGATCCGGATAATTATATAGCAAACATTAACGGACTTGGTGTTGACCTGCAAGGCTTTGAGGGTTCTGTCGTGGTTTTCAGTGTAGGCACGGTTACAGATGGTACCCATGTCCCGCAAATTGAAGAATCGGATGATAATTCTAACTGGACCAATGTAACCTCTGCCGATCTGGAGGGTGTGTTATCTGATTTAGTTTCTGACAACAATCAACGTGTGGGATATAAGGGCGCAAAGCGTTATTTGCGTGCGGTGTTGACCGTTTCCGGCGCCACCATCGGAGCCCAGGTTGCAGGTCTGGTATTGAGGGGAATCCCGCATCGGGCTCCTGTTAGCTAATTGATCAATTTTCCCTTTCCCCTTTTTCAGCGAGACCTTTGCATAAGTGGTTCTGTATTGAGAAAAAGCGAGATCCTTCTTCGCCAAGGCTCATCAGGATGACAATACGATGGTTTC
>PCTK01000209.1:0-4959 GCA_002786505.1 Nitrospinae bacterium CG22_combo_CG10-13_8_21_14_all_47_10
ATTCGTTGGGTCCGGATTTGAGAGAAAAGGATTGAAACCACTTCTTCAGGCGACTCCATATTTACGCCCTGAAGATTGGAAACTGGTAATAATGGGGAAAGGCAATTGGAAAAAGTACATTCAGTTTTCTCCCGAAAATCTGAGGAGTCGAATTATCTACAAGGAACCCGTTCCAGATATTGAAAAGTACTATTCCGCGGCGGACATTTTCGTCCTGCCCTCCATTTATGAACCCTTTGGAAATGCCAACCTCGAAGCTTTGGCATCAGGGCTTCCTGTCATCACTACCCGCCATTGCGGCGCGGCTGATATCATTCAACACAAGAAAAATGGTTTGATCGTTGAAAACCCCGAGTCCGCCCAGGAAATTGCCGAGAACATCAACACCCTCTTTGATCAAGACTTACGCCAGTCCATGAGCCAAAACGCCCGCGCTCTAGCCGAACAGTTTTCCGTGGAAAGAAATACCCGTGAAATGTTGAAAGTTTATCAGGAGATCATTGCCATCCACGGCAAATAAAACTTTCAACACCTCACCGCCCAAATTCTGTCAGGCCGACAAGGCACCTGCTAAAATGCCATTGGTTGATATCAGTTTCCATTTATTATTTTATTGATAGTCCGCAATGATGGTGTCTGCCCATACCTGGTGAAGCGATGATGCCGGGGTTCTGCATATATTTGGTTAATATCACCAGGCACGTCAGAGAAAAAATCTGCATAGGCGGCATCAACAAAAAAAGCATTCACACCGGTATGCGAATTACAACAGACAAGCTTGTACCCAAAATCGTTAAACAACTTGTCGAAGCTGGCCAATGAAGCCCCATAATAATCGTCACCCTTCCATGTATGATTGGGGTCATAAGAAATTTGAAACTTCACGGGAGGTGGAAACTTGGCATTATATTCAACAATAAAAAGCTTTGGCTTAAATCCATTTGCCAACAACTTTTCTACAAAATAAATATCGTTCCCATCAAGATCAAGTGAGATGACATCTAACTTCTCTGCAGAAATTGCCGCGCAACCCTTTTCCGCTAATTTTAAAATATTCTCTAGCGTTATCCATTCCCTTAAGTAGGAGAACTTTTTGCAATTATCACTGTCAATATCAATTTTCAGTTTTTCACCACCGACCCAAAAACCTTTCCACCCCAGTGCCGCAAGTATCAAGGTGTTGTTTTCAGTCCCGTCACCAACGCCAAACTCGGCATAGGCGCCGTCTTCAAGCTGTTTAATTCTCCTCAGTATCTCCAGCGTAATCCCATCCTCATCGGTCTGAGAAAAACATTTCTTTCCATATTTATTCAGGGGGTTAGGGTGGTTAGATTGCAGTATTTTGGTTTGGTCAAAGAGAACCAAATTTTGAAGGTCTGCGAGCTGATTGCTAATCGGTTTGCTTGTAAGGCCACGAAAAAAACTCCTGACATTTATTACCATTGAATTCAAAATTGGAATTCGTTTGTAAAGTTTCCTTTTTGAGGATGGGGGGCGGGAGGAAGTACTGGACATCTCTGGTCTCCTGAATGCTTGCGAACATTTGTGATCCTGGTTTGCACAACAACTTATGCAATGAAGCTGACGGCCGATATTTTATAGCTTGCCAACTAATTTCCAGGCTTTCCCAGTATATTATCAAACAAATTGGCATAAGTTTTCGCCACCTTTTCCCAAGTGAATGCTTTAAGAACACGGCTTTTGCCATTTTCACCATATTCGGTTCGTTTGTTTTTGTTTTGCAATAAATCTATTATTCCCACAGCTATTTCATCTAAATTATTCGGGTCAACCAAGGTTCCCGTTTTATCACGGTCAACCGCATCGGGAATACCACCACTGTCTCCACCCACAACGGCTTTCCCGGCATAACCTGCCTCAAGAAAAGCAATGCCAAACCCCTCCACGCTATTCCCGCACTGTCGACTTATCATCGCAAAAAGGTCACACTCATGATAACAGGACGCAACGTCTTCATCAGAGACCGCCCCGGCAAATGTAACGCTTTTTTCCAGACCCAACTCGTGAAACGCCAAATTTTCAAGGTATTCTTTATCCGGTCCGTCCCCCACCATGAAATAATGGGCATTTGGAACTTTTTCCAGTATCGCAGGCAATGATTTTAACAAATGATCCTGCCCCTTATGTTTAATCAATCTGGCTACCGTTAAGATGATCAATTTCCCCTCGAGTTTGTATTTTGCGCGGATATTCAAACTGCTTTTTTTCGTTGGTGTTGTTCCATGATTGATAACAGTGAGTAACGACGGGTTAACACCCAGCTCCTTGAAGTGATTAGCCGCGTATGCACTTCCCGGAACAAGTGCGGAAGCATAATTCATCTTTTCAATGATGCTATTCCTTTTCCGGGATTGCACCTCATGTCCATGCAATGCAACAACATAGGGCCTGCGTAGAATTTTATTGATGTGATATGCCAGGGTCAAATAGTTACCCCTTTGTACTATGAAGATGAGGTCGGTCTTGATCATTTCGAAGAGGCTTTTTTGATACAGGTCAATTTTCGAAGAATACCTTAAGATCGTATAGGGTCTTTCTATATCGAAGCTTTTATGGTCAAGGGACGCGGGGGCAAGCACGGTAATATCAAAATTTAATTCCGCCAAATGCAGGGCAAGTTGCGATGAATATGTGGCTAACCCCCCCACCTGTGGAGGAAACGAATTAGCACAAATTAATATTCTCGGCATTGGGATGAACCTGCTTTTTCAATTGAACAAAATCTGCCACCACTCTAACGATATTTTTTCAAGGATTCAAGTTCTCAAGAAATACCATATTGATCCCCCCTGGAAAACTAAATATGCCGATCCATTTTTTATGTTAGGATTTGGGTCAAAACCTTGATGTCCAGGGAGGATGAAATGGGGAAGGAAAAGCTCCAACCAGAAACAAAAACAGCCATCATTACAGGGATCACCGGACAGGACGGAGCCTATCTCGCCAAATTTTTGCTCGGGAAGGGTTACACCATTTATGGTACTTATCGACGCTCGGCTTCAATTAATTTTTGGCGCATTGAGGAACTAGGCATCAAGAGTGACCCCAACCTGCATTTGATGGGATACGATCTGACCGACCCGGGCTCCGCTATTCGCCTGCTTGAAAAAGTGAATCCTCATGAAGTTTATAATCTGGCCGCTCAGAGTTTTGTTGCCAACTCTTTCCTTGAGCCTGTTGCCACAACGCAAATTACGGGTCTTGGCGCATTGAACTTGTTGGAAGCAATCCGCATCGTTAATTCAAAAATTCGATTTTATCAGGCCTCTTCTTCAGAAATGTTCGGACTGGCTCAAGAAGTTCCGCAAAATGAGAACACTCCATTTTATCCCCGTAGCCCGTATGGCGTAGCCAAGGCTTATGCCCACTGGATGACTGTCAACTATCGTGAGAGCTACGATATCTTTGGTGTCAGTGGTATTTTATTCAATCATGAATCACCACTCCGAGGACTGGAATTTGTCACGCGTAAAATTACGGATGGGCTGGCCCGAGTGAAACTCGGCAAACAAGGCCATATTGAACTGGGTAATTTGGAGGCAAAACGCGACTGGGGCTATGCCAGTGATTACGTAGAAGGTATGTGGAGAATGTTACAGACCGACAAACCCGATACTTATGTGTTGGCGACCGGCAGAACAGAAACAATACGCAATTTTGTTGAAATGGCCTGCAATGAACTCGATATTGATATTGTATGGCGGGGGACAGGGGTTGACGAAATAGCTATCGATAACAAGACCGGAGCAACTATAGTTAAGATCAATCCGGGGTTTTATCGACCCGCTGAGGTTGCTTTTCTTTTAGGCAACTCTGAAAAGGCCAAATCTCAATTAGACTGGCAGGCCAAAACCACCTTGGAAGAACTTTGCTCCATGATGGTTAAGGCTGACTTGCATCGCATTGAGTCTGGAAAATCACAGTAGATATGAGAATTTTGGTTACGGGGCTCAGCGGATTCACAGGATGCCATCTTCAGCCCGAACTGGAATCTCAAGGCCATACAGTCACTGGGTTAAGCGCTGATTTGACCAACCCGACATCTGTTGCAACCGAAATTTTGCAACTCAAACCAGAAGCCGTAGTTCACCTGGCGGGCATTTCCTATGTTGATCACGATAATGTCCGTGGGCTTTATGAGGTGAACCTGATAGGCACGCGAAATCTGCTGGAGGCTTTGTACCGGCACGCGCCCGATGTGCGCAGTATTTTGTTAGCAAGCAGTGCTACCATTTATGGCAATCAAACCGGGGATGTTTTAACCGAAGATACCCCCCCCAATCCTGCAAATGATTATGCCGTGAGTAAACTGGCCATGGAGCAGATGGCTAAACTGTGGATTGATCGACTACCATTGTTCATTGTCCGGCCATTCAACTATACAGGCAGAGGACAAAATATACAGTTTTTGATCCCAAAAATTGTTGCGCATTTCCAGAAAAAAAAACCCGTTATCGAGTTGGGTCACCTGGATGTCTGGCGGGAATTTGGGGACGTGCGGACAGTGGTTGATGTCTATAGAAGACTGCTGGAATTTCGCCCTTTAGGTGAAACACTAAATGTATGCACCGGCCAGATCCATTCATTACGTGAGGTAGTATCGTTGTGTGAAAAAATTACCGGACATACCATCAAAATCCAGGTAAACCCGGAGTTTGTCCGGGCCAATGAAATACGCATTTTAAGGGGCTCTAACAATCGCCTCAACCAACTGATCGGCAAAAGTAAGGCATACCAACTGGAGGAAACCCTGACATGGATGCTCAGTGGCGAATAATTTTCACATCGTAGAACATGGCTTTTCTCCCGAAAGGTCGATATTCGCATGAATACCTGCTGATCTAAATGGAGTTTACTCCCTGACTTGAAAAATAAATCGCGGTATTCTCAGGCGCAACTAAATAAGTCCTCTTGCACTACTAAATTTTCGAATGCGTA